>JAJXSS010000330.1 GCA_021784455.1 Planctomycetota bacterium | reverse complement strand
ACACTGTACGCTTGTTTTCGTCCGCCCGCCGTGCGGGCGTCTTACCGGTACTGGTGCATGTCGGCGGGGCGGCCGACGGCGCGGACCGCCTTTGTCCGGAGGCCGACCAACCTTTGTCGCGGAGTTCAGTGCTACCGGCGGATTGGTGCGACCTGATCCCCGAGTTGGATCGCCAGCCGACCGATCTGGTGATCTTGAAGCGTCAGTGGGGAGCGTTCTTCGGGACCGATCTGGACCTCCAACTCCGCCGCCGGCGGCTGACGACCATCATCCTGTGCGGAATCGCCACGGAATTCGGTGTGGAGAGTACCGCTCGCGACGCCTACGAGCGGGGGTACAATCAGATTCTGGTCGAGGACGCCATGACCGGCCTGAGTGCCGCCAGCCACGTCGATGCCATCGAACACATTTTCCCCCGCTTGGGCAAGGTCCTCCGCACGGCCCAGGTCGGCTCGGCTCTGGGGGCCTGAAACGTTGCGCCGCCAAACGGTTGGAGCCGCGGGCACGACTTCCTGCAGGTAAGGACGCATGTCGCACCAGTAATCCGGAACCCAGCCGGTCGGGCAGCGCCCCAGGCCGGTCCGCAAGCCGGCAGACAGGGGTAGGCCCGATCGAGGCGCAGGCCCGAGGTCGCCAGCCGGTCCAGGCAAGGGGGTCGCATGGCCGGTTGGCCTCAGTGGGAAACCATGTCTCAGCGCTGGGTGTCGGTCATCACAAACACGATTTGCCGCTTGGCGCTGTGGTTCTTCATGGTTGATTCGTAGGGGAATGGCGATAGGGCTGGCGGCCCCAGGCCAGGTCGGCGGGCAGGAGAAAACCGCCGGTGGTGTGCCATTGCCCGCCCTGACGCAGGTGCTCGCCCACAGCGGCCTGGAGGCGGGTCTGGCCCGGGGCCTGGGCCAGGCTCGGCACCGGCACACCCCAGACCCGTTCCAGGATCTGCCGGCCGTTGGCATGGGGCTGGGGAAACAAGTAAAACTCGCGCTGAAAACGGATGATGTTCGATTCCGCCGGCAGATACTTCTCCAACTGGGGGTCGAACAGCCACGTGTCGCTGGTGAAGGCGACATAGCGGTACTCGGGGAAATAGCGGGGGAAGAATTCCCTCGCGGCCGCGAAGGAGGCGGCACAGGCATCGGCCGACAGCGGACCGATGGCGGGGATGTGGACTTCCAGGATCGGGTCGCCTCTTTGCAGGCAGCCGACCCATTCCGAGCCGGGCCAGCGGCGACAGTTCCGGTCGGGCATACCGTGGGGGCTGATCAGGTGGCCTTCAAGAACTGTGGGGCCCTGCGCAAACCGCGCCACCCAGCCGCCGGGGGCGTCGCCCGGCGAGCCGACTCCCGCGAACTGGCCCTCGGGGCCAAAGCGCATGCCGTCGCCGGCCAGCAGGATCACCCGGCCGGTGGCCCGGTGGCGCAGCCCGTGGAAATCGTGCGGAAAGGTTCCCAAGGCGAACTGCAGTTGCCCCAGGCGATAGAGGCGGCCCTGCCAATGATGCACCAGCCAGACCACCTCCTCCAAGCCCCAGCGGCCGTAACGATGGTGGTATTCGCGAATCCACAGTTCCAGGTCGGCCAGCGTATCCAGGGTCACCTGCGTGGGGATGCCGCGCTGCTCGTGCCACTGCCGGATCGCTGGCACAGCCGATAACAACGCCAGGGCATAGAACAAGTCCCCGGCCAGGCCGTAGTCCCCCGGCAGGGCGGGCCAGGGCCGCGTGTCTGGCGCCGCCGCCGGGCAGGACCTAATCAAGGCTTGGTGGCACTGCCACAGCAGCCGGCGCAGAGGTTCTTGCTCGCGGAGGCAGGCGGCCGCCTGCATCAGGGCCTGGATCACCTCCGGGGCCATCTTCAGCCAGCCGCAGGTCTGAGCCAGGTAATCTTCGCCCAGGAAGGGCAGTTCCCGCGGGGGGGGCTCGCCGGCAGGGTCCCCCGGCCGGCCCCAGGGGTTGGCGCCGGTCAGCCCGTCCGCAGGCGGGGTGATCGTCGCGGGGCGCGATGGTGCGGAGGTCTGGGGTGGATGGGGCATGCGGGTCCTTTCGGGCACCACTATACCGCCAGGGGCCGGCGGCCGGGGGGGCCCGCTGGCTGTTCGTTCAGCGAGCGGAAGCCGCCGACCATGGCTTGCGAGTACCGGTGGAGGACGGCGAGATTGGGGGCGGCCGTGCTGACCGAAGGCCATAAAGTACATGGCCCAGGGCATCGCCAACACGGTCAGTTCCACTTGCCGGTTACAACGGGCCGGGCCGAGGCGGTCCCAGGATGGGGCGCAGGCGGCCCTGGTGGGCGGCCAGCAATTGCCGGGCTCCGGCGGCATCCATCTGGCGGTGATGCATCACCAGGGCCAGTTTGACCTCGCCACCGGCCTGGTCCAGCAGGGCGAAGGCTGCGGGGCGGCTCAGCCCGCACTGCTGGGCCAGGATGCGAGCCCCCCGATCGCGCAGTTTATCGTTGGTGGCTTTCAGGTCCACCATCAGGTGGCCCCAGGCCTTGCCCAACTGCACCATGGTGGCCGTGGAAATCATGTTCAGCACCAACTTGGTGGCCGTGCCCGCCTTCATGCGGGTGGAGCCCGTCAAGACCTCGGGGCCCACGGGTACGGCAATCAGGTGATCCACGGCCTGGCTTAGCGATAGATCCGCGGCCAGGAGCCGAGCCCCCACGCAGCAGACCAGGGCCGTTACCGCCCCTTGTCCGTGGGCCCAGTGCAGGGCGCCTAGGACGTACGGTGTCGTCCCTCCGGCGGCAATGCCGACGACCACATCGCCCCGGCCGACGCCCCGTTGCGCCAGTTCCTCCCGGGCCCCTTCGGGATCGTCCTCCTTGCCTTCGCTGCTGCGTCTTAAGGCCGCATCGCCTCCGGCAATGATGCCGATGACCATGCCGGGATCACAGTGGAAAGTGGGGGGGCACTCTGAGGCGTCCAGCACGCCCAGGCGGCCGGAGGTGCCGGCCCCAAGGTAGATCAGCCGGCCGCCGGCCGCCAGGCACCGGGCGGCATCGGCCACCAGGGCGGCGATGGCGGGGATGGCCCGCCCCACGGCCTGCGGCACGCTGGCATCCTGAGCGTTAATCAGGGCGAGGGTCTGGCTGATGGAAAGGGCATCCAGATCGGCCGAGGCCGGCAGGCGCTGTTCCGTGGTCAGATGTCCGCGATCGGCCGGGAGAGTCGGCGGCTCGGGATGGCCCTCGGAAGCAGGGCGGGGGGTGGGCTTGGGGCGTCGGCTCATGCCCGCATCCTACCGCGGGGCGGCCGGAGAGTGCTGCTTGTCAGTGGGGGCGGCCTCCGCCGGGGGAGCGGGGGGCTCGTCGGGTTTGGGCGCCGCCGCGTTCTTCACTTCTTCGGCCGTCTGCGATCGAATCGCGATGACCTGGCGCTGGCCGGCTTTGTAGGCGGCGATCAGGATGAAGGAAAACACCACCAGGGCGATCGCTTCCACATAGCGCCAGCGCAGAAACACCACCGCCGCGCCCAGGGCTGCAAACACCAGGGAAGCCAGGTACAGGCTGACCACCGCCAGTTTCACGGAGGTGTTCTGCGACAGGTTCAGGCTGCGGAAAATGCGCAGGAACTGGTGGTGCAGGTGCTGGTCATCGGCAGAAAAAATCGGCTTGCCCCGGATTTTACGGCGCACGATGGCCAGCGCCGTATCGGCGATGGGCAAGGCAAAGACGATCAGGCCGGCCGTGACGAACATGGGACCTTTGGCCGCCGTGTGGGCAAACAGCAGAATCGTGGAGACCGACAGATACCCCAGCAGCAGCGATCCGGTGTCGCCCATGAAGATGCTGGCCGGATTGAAATTGAAGGGCAGGAATCCCAGCAGCGCCCCCAACAGGGCCAGGCACAGGATGATCCGCGTGGGGGCGGCGATCCAGTCGGAGCCGCTCAGGTCCGGATCGTTGCCGGCCATCAGCAGGGCCACGTACACGGAGATGAACAGGAAACCCAGGTTGGCGATGGCCGTAACGCCGGCCGCCAGACCGTCCAGCCCATCCATGAGGTTGACCGCATTGCAGCCGCCGACGACAAAGACGGCGATGATGATGGTCCCCAGGATGTAGCACACCAGAGCGTTGGGATGGATCAGGGCGGGGATGGGGATATATCCGCCCATGACTTTGGCGGTCTGCTCCACCAGGAGGAAGCCCACCGTCTGCCCGGTGCCCAGCTTTTCGTTGGCCAGGGCGGCGGCGGCCAGCACCTGCCCGCCCACCTTGACCCTCGGGCTGACCCCGTACACGTCGTCCATCAGTCCCACGAAGACGATGATGCCGGCCCCCACCAGGATATAGGGCGGCGGGGTGGTGTACATCAGGACTCCGGCCGATACGTCCCCCGGATGCAGGAACATCGCGCACACCATGCCCGCCAGCCAGCCCAGGAAGATCGCCACGCCGCCCAGGTACGGAATGGGCTGGGCATGAGCCTTGCGCTTCAGGTCCGGCCAGTCCACGATGTTGTTGCGCCGGGCCAGCCAGCGCATGACCGGCGTGGCCACAAAACTCACCCCGAACGCGGCGAAGAACACCCAGATCAAGGGTGCCAGCACCTGATCGGTGGTCAACTGGGTGGTGGGTACGGCGGCCAGCATGGGGAGAGCAGGGGGGTTGGGCAGCACCATGACGGCCCCGCCGTCAGGAACGCGGCTGCATGAGTATACCTCTGGCCAGCTCAACTAACTCCGTAAGCGTCTGGTCCAGGGTGAACCGAGGGGTGAAACTGATGGCGCGGTGTAATTTGGTGACATCGGGTACGCGACGCACAGGATCGTCAAAATGGCCGTCGAAGGCCTGGACGTAGGGCACAAAGCGTTTGCCCCCGGAGCTGCCGGTCAACTGAATCACCCGGTCGGCAAGCTGGTCGATGCTGATCTCGGCATCCGAGCCGACATTGAAGACTTCGCCGTGGTGCGCCGCGTTATCCAGCAGCGTCACCAGGGCCCTGACCACATCGCGGACATCACAAAAGGACCGCGTCTGGCGGCCATCCCCGTGGATCTCCAGCGGTTGACCGGCCAGGCCCCAGCCGATGAAACGCGGCACCACCATCCCGTACTGGCCCACCTGCCGCGGGCCGATCGTGTTGAACAGACGCACCACCACCGCTCCCAGGCCTTGCGCCCGGGCCCAGGACAGGGCCAGGTGCTCGTCCAGGGCCTTGCTCATGCCATAGCTCCAGCGCGGGCTGGTGGTAGGGCCGAAAACCAGTTCCTGCTCTTCAGACAGGGGCATCCAGGGATTGCGCCCGTAGACCTCGCTGGATGAGGCGATTAAGACATGGGCCCCGCTGTGGGCCGCCGCCTCCAGAAGATCAGCCGTCTCCTGAACGTTGTTGCGGATCATGCCTGCCGGGTCGCTGACCACCAGACGCACACCGACCGCCGCGGCCAGATGGTACACCTGCCCCACGCCCGCCA
>JAJXSS010000329.1 GCA_021784455.1 Planctomycetota bacterium | reverse complement strand
CAGCGATCTTTACAGCGTGTTTTTGTCGGGCAATGGGCCGCTGGTGGCGATCTTGCGCGAGGCGCTGGCGCGGGATCAGGTGCGGCGGAAGAAGGAGCGGGGCCAGAAGGCCAGGAAGGGCGAGGCGCTGAGTGAAGTGAAGATGTTCATTCAGAACGTGCACCACTTCCGGGATGAATGCCTGGTGGATGCCGGCCGGCCACCGATTGAGCATGTGGCGCTGTTTGATGAGGCGCAGCGGGCGTGGACACTGGAGCAGACGGCCAACTTCATGCAGCGGAAAAAGAAGGTGGCCGGGTTCAACCGGTCCGAGCCGGAGTATCTGATTTCGTGCCTGGACCGGCACGCGGACTGGGCAGTGGTGGTGTGCCTGGTGGGAGGTGGGCAGGAGATCAACACGGGCGAGGCCGGCATCAGCGAGTGGATCGATGCCCTGATGCAGAAATTCCGGGGCTGGGATGTGTACATATCGCCCAAGCTGACCGACAGCGAATATGCGGCCGGGGGAGCGCTGAAGCGCATGGCCGGCCGGCCAAACGTGGTGCACAAGGAGGAACTGCACCTGGGGGTGTCGATGCGTTCGTTTCGGGCCGAGAACGTGGCGCTTTTGGTGAAACAGATTCTCGACCTGGATGCTCCGGGGGCCCGGCAGACGCTGCAAGCGATCAACGGCAAGTACCCGATCGTGCTGACGCGGGATGTGCAGGCGGCCAAGCGCTGGGTCAAGGCGCAGGCGCGGGGCTCGGAGCGGTACGGAATTGTGGTGTCCTCGCAGGCCCAGCGGCTGAAGCCCCACGCGCTGGATGTGAAATCACCGATGGATCCGGTGCACTGGTTTCTGGATGGGAAGGAGGATGTGCGGTCCTCGTATTACCTGGAGGATGTGGCCACGGAGTTTGATGTGCAGGGGCTGGAACTGGACTGGGCCTGCGTGGCGTGGGATGGGGATTTCCGGTACCGGCCGGCGGGGTGGGAGCACTGGTCGTTCTGCGGGGACCGGTGGAACCGGGTCAGGAAGGCCGAGCGGCAGATGTATCAGAAGAATGCGTACCGGGTGCTTTTGACGCGGGCCCGGCAGGGGATGGTGATCGTGGTGCCGGAGGGTGATGCGGGGGACCCGACGCGGAAGGGGGAGTTTTATGATGCGACGTATGGGTATCTGAGGGGGATTGGGATGGAGGTAATTTGAGAAGCCGCACGGGGGGCGTCGACCGGCTGGCCGATAGGGGAAAACAGACGCGTCTGTTTAGACCCCGGCAAGGGGTATAGGGCATTGGAGGCGGAGACAGCCTGGCGTAGAGGGGGCCGGATCGAGTCCCCCGTCGGTGGGCGGTTTTGCTGCGTTCGGTGACACCCCCGCGCGGTTAAGATAACACGCTGAGCAATGAAAATTATGGACAAGGACTTCGCAAAACTTCGCTGCACTATTGAAAATCTTGATGCCGTCAGACCGGCCGGGCAGCGTGAAGTCGTGCTCGTAATTGCGCAGGCCTTCGACGATGCTGGGACCATAATCTTGTGCGAGCCCTCGATTGTGCGGTCAACTGTGGGCCCGCCTGATATCGCGGTGCTCGATCCTCGGTCTGGCCTTCACGTTGTCGAGGTAAAGGGACTCCCGCTGTCGAATATCCGCGCTATCAAGCCCGGTGGTGCATGGAATATTGAGTACGACGGGCGTCAGAAGTCGGAGGACCCATATGCCAAGGCCCGGAACAAGATGTTTGACGCCAAGAATGCCGTCGAAAGGCACTTTGGTGGCGAGTTAAACGTCGCGTTCGAGTGCTGGGTGGCGCTCCCTCGGATTCGGAGAGCTGAGTGGGAGTCTCGCTTCGGAGTGCTCTCGCCGAGTTTCTGCGGGGTTCTCTTCCTCGAGGACTTAGAATCGTCGGTGCTTGGGGAAAGGATGCGCAGGTCCGGCAGAGCGCGCTTGATGGCCGTTCACCAGGAGCGGTGCCCTGCGGAACAGTTTCGCAGCCTCCTCGCCGCGTTTGGAGATTCAGAGGTGCTGAAGCCCAAGCCTCGCCCTCAAACCAAAGCCCCCCCCGGATCGCTGCGGGAACGACTCGACTGCGACTACGCAGCCTACCGGAAGCTGTCGGACCAACAACAGCGATTGGTCGAACAGAATTGGACCGACGGCCCACGGCTGGTTCGCGGCGTCGCTGGAAGTGGCAAGACCGTGGTCCTTGCGATTCAGGCCGCGAGGCTTATCCAGCGACTCCAACAAAGCGAACAGGACCTGTTTGCCCAGAATTGGGGCAAGAAACCCGTTCTGGCAGTCTGCTTCAATAGGACGCTAGCACCGTTCATCCGGTCGCGGGTTGAAGCAGCCTACATGCAGCGCACAGGCACCAAACTGACGGATGGATGGCTCACGGTTTGCCACTTCAATGACGTGATGTACCACCATCTTGGGGACCTCATTCCGTATCGTCGGGTCTCCGACGAACCCGACGCCGGCAAGCGTGCGCGGGGATACCTCAATGACCTCGCATCTTTGCCGGAGGATGTCCGGTTCCGACTCGAACGGGAGGGGAAGTTTTCAGCAATTTTCGTAGACGAGGGGCAGGATTTTCATGAAGATGAGTTCCGCGTACTTCTCCGCCTCGCTGGGCGCACCAACGCTGGGTTGCCCAGGATGTTCGTCTTTTACGACGATGCGCAGAATCTCTATGGCAGGCCGCGTCCCACCTGGAGTGACCTCGGGTTGGAGGTAAGGGGAAGGTCCGTTGTTATGGACGAATGTTGGCGCAATACGCGCCAGATACTCGAGCCCGCCTTTAATCTTTTGTTGGGCACATATGCGGGTGCGAAACAGGTACGAACGCGCGAGTTTGCCGATCTCCAGACCCTCATAGACAAGGAACTTGTATCAGAGAGTGGGCATGTGCGCCTGCATTTTACGAAACGCGAAGGGGATTCGATCGCACTGAGCATCTGCGACAATGCCGAAGCCGAATTGAGGGCTGTCGCTGACCGTACCGCCGAGTTGCTCGGGCGCGAGGCCCTATTGCCCGAAGACTTGCTGATATTGACGTTAACGCGCGACCGAGCTGCCGCGATTGCTAAGGCCATTGAGGCAAAGCTTGGTGCTAGGACTGTTCATCTCAGCGCCAGTGACGTGGCGAAGGATTCGCTCGCCATCCAGCCTGGGAAGGTGGCGGTCTCGACCATCGCTTCGGCAAAGGGCTACGACGCGGAGTTCGTAATTCTGGCGTCCGCAAACGAGTGTGACGAAAACATGAACCCACGCGTGGGGCTCTACGTTGGTTGCACGCGGGCCCGGGAATGGCTTGACGTGTTCGCGTATGCCCAGACCCCTCTTATTACCGAGCTTGAGCAAGCGCAAGCGGCCTCGTGTAGTAGCTGAGGTCAATGCCCTGCCCTGGTACCTGCAATTCTACGATGACCAGACCAACGACCACCGCTTTGCCGATATCCTCGACTGCTGTCGCGACCAGGTCCCCATGGAATTCCCCGGCGATCCCCTGCCCCGCTTCCGCTCCGACCCAGCGCCGGCACCAACCGGGCCAGCGCCTGAACGAAGCGCTCCAGAATAAGGGGACGAAAATGCGTTGAACCACCAGGAGCACCCGGCGCCCCACCCTCACCCCGCCCCCCTTCCGGCCGGCGGCGGCCAGAGGCAGCGTTCGGCCGGGGCCGAACCTACGGCCGCTGGCGGCGGGGGTGGGGATAGGGAAGAGTGTTCGGCCGGGGGCGAAATTACGCCTGCTGGCAGCGGGGGGGGGGGGGGAAGAGTGTTCGGCCGGGGCCGAACCTACGGCTGGTGGCGGCGGGGGCGGGGGGGGACGAAGAAGCATTGATCGAGGGGTGGCGTGAAGTTCCTGATCGGCGGTCGGGTTCGTGGAGTTGGGGGTTACCGCGAGCACCTTTCACGATGGAATGAGTCGGGGGGCGGGCGCAAAGAAAAGCCCCGGCCTTTGGGGCCGGGGCGGGGGGATCAGAAGTCATGAGTTACTGGCCACTAGCCACCAGCCACTCGGGGAAGAGGTGGGTCCGAAGACTTGACCCACCCTACCAAAGAGGGGGCCGGTGTTACAGGGCGCCGTCTTTCTTGGCGATGAACTGGACGAGGTCGACGACGCGGTTGGAGTAGCCCCACTCGTTGTCGTACCAGGAGACGACCTTGAAGAAGCGTTTTTCGCCCTTGAGGTTGTTCTGGAGGGTGGCCAGGGAGTCGTAGATGGAGCTGCGGGGGTCGTGGATGAAGTCGCTGGAGACCAGTTCCTCGTTGCAGTAGCCCAGGATGTCCTTGAGGTAGGTTTCGGAGGCTTTCTTCATGAGGCCATCGATGGCCTCGATGGAGGTGTCCTTGGTGGTGCGGAAGGTCAGGTCCACGACGGAGACATCGGGGGTGGCGACGCGGAAGGACATGCCGGTGAGCTTGCCCTTGAGGACGGGCAGGACTTCGCCCACGGCCTTGGCGGCGCCGGTGGAGGAGGGGATGGTGTTGACGGCGGCGGCCCGGCCGCCGCGCCAGTCCTTTTTGGAGGGGCCATCGACGGTTTTCTGGGTGGCGGTGTAGGAGTGGATGGTGGTCATCAGGCCGGTTTCGATGCCGACGCCTTCTTTCAGGAGGACGTGGCACAGGGGGGCCAGGCAGTTGGTGGTGCAGGAGGCGTTGGAGACGATGTGGTGCTGGGCGGGGTCGTACTCGTTCTGGTTGACACCCATGAGCAGGGTTTTGACCTGGCCCTTGCCGGGGGCGGAGATGATGACCTTTTTGGCGCCGGCGGCCAGGTGGCCCTTGGCCTTCTCCGAGTCGGTGAACAGGCCGGTGGATTCGATGACGTAGTCGACGCCCAGGGCCTTCCAGGGGAGCTGGGCGGGGTCCTTGGTGGCCATCACGCACTTGATGGGGTGGCCGTTGACGACGATGGTGTCGTTCTCCGCCCCCGGAAGGTTGGGGTCGGACTTTTTGGTTTCGACCTTGTGCTTGAAGTGGCCGTGGACCGAGTCGTACTTGAGCTGATAGGCGAAGTAGTCGGCATCGGTGGAGATGTCGACAACCGCGACCACATCGATGGTCTTGCCCAGCAGGCCTGGATTGGCCAGGGCCTGGAACACAAGCCGACCGATGCGACCGAAACCGTTGATACCAACTTTGACCGCCATGAGCAGGGTCTCCAAACAGGGGGGTGGGGGTGTGGGATTGAACACAGATTGTCCGCCCGCGGAATTCTTACGGGAATCCGGGGCCCCGTACTGAGGGGTCAGGGACAAATCAGTCCGGTCAGCGTAGGGATATTGCGGGTGGTGTCAAGTGGAGAGGAATTCTCGATTTTGGAATTTCGGATTTCGAAGGGAAGCGGGGGCGCAGGGATTCCGGGGGGGTGGGATGCCGGCGGTAGAATGGGGGGATGATCGTGGTGGGGCATCGCGGGAATGCGGCCTGGGCGCCGGAGAACACGCTGGTGGGTTTGCAGCAGGGGTTGGAGGCGGGGGCGGACTGG
>JAJXSS010000328.1 GCA_021784455.1 Planctomycetota bacterium | reverse complement strand
TGATCCCCCTTTTCCGTGACCAGACGGGCCAGCGCGGCTTCATCCGCGGCCGGCACGCCCGCATCGGCCATGAGCGTGCGGATGGCATCGCGGTCATCGAATCCCACGTAACGCTGCACGTAGGTCTGCCACGTAAAGCGGTGCTGCCAGTGCGCCTGGGACAGGCGCAGGAAGGCTTGGTGGTGAATGGGCTCGGAATCGGCGATGACACCGTCAAAGTCGAAAACAAGGGCCTTGAGCATGGGAGAATCTCTGAGCGCCGATTTCTGATTTCTGATCGGAGGGCGGGCCCGCGTTTCGACCCGGTCCGCGGGCGTCCGATCCGAGATCAACGGTCAGAGATCATAAATGAAAAAAGGAGGATCGGTGCTCGCCGACACCGACCCTCCAAGCCGGACTGCGCCGCTCCGATCCACAGAGCGGGACCCGCAGCCTCACGAGTTCTATCGGCTGGTTGGCCGGGGCGTTTGACTCTTGGGCGTGATGCAGCGGCCTGCCGGGCGTGCTGCGGGGCGCATGGTCGGCGCAGGTCCTCCAATCCCTGCGAAGCATGGCGCCGGCGCGGGGCGGCGGTCAAGGCATAACCGGCGACGAGGCCCGGTCCAGGGATGGATCAGCACGCTTGCTCCGGCAAAAACGAACGTGCGCGTTTCCCCTGATTTTCGCTTCCTGCGGGTTAAGACGCTCAGGCTCCTGGCCGATGAAAGGGGCAGCCGGGCCGCGGATTTCGGGCCTGGAGTTCCCTGGAGCAGGAGAAAACCATGCGTCAGAAGGATGTTCTCACTACGGGTGAGGTCGCGCGCATCTGCAACGTCGCCCCTCGCACAGTCAGCAAATGGTTTGATTCGGGCCAGTTGCGCGGTTATCGGATCCCCGGATCCAAGGATCGGCGCATTCCGATGAACGCCCTGGTCAAATTCATGAAGGAGCACAGCATTCCGCTGGATGGCCTGGTCACCGGCAAGACACGGGTGCTGATCGTGGATGACGAGTCCGAGATCGTCAACGTGATGGAAAAGGTTCTGGGCGAGCAGGCCAACTACGAAGTGCATACCGCGCATTCGGGCTTTGCCGCCGGCATCGAGTGCCAGAAATTCCAGCCCCACGTCATCCTGATGGACATGCATCTGGGCGACATCAAGGGGGAGGACATGCTCAAGACGGTGCGCAACAACCCGGACCTGCAGATGACCAAGGTCATCGCCATGTCCGGCAAGCTCACCGATGGCCAGGCCCATCAACTGCTGCAAACGGGCTTTGATGGCTACCTCAAGAAGCCCTTCCACATCCGCCAGGTGATTGAGGCCATCGAGGATTCCACGGCCATCGTGTACTGAAGAGTCGAACCGCGAAGCCACGAAGGCACGAATATAAACAAGTGACTTAGCTGTTCAGACAACCCTTGCGCTGGCGAGGGTTGTCCTTTTATCTGGGCGTCGTTCTTTTTCGTTCTTCTTCGCGCCATCGCGACTTCGTGGTTCAACTGATTGGATCCCTCGGGCTGGTCGCGTGCCACAGGGCCCAGGTGGTGGCATAGGCCACCAGCAGGCCGCCGGTGACATCGGACAGGAAATGGGCCCGATCCAGAATGCGCGTCAGGGCGCAGCCCACAGCCAGGATGATCCAGACCGGCCAGGCCCGGGGCCACAGGCGGCAGAGGATGAAGGCGGCCCCGAAGGCCACGGCGGCATGACTGGAGGGAAACCCCAGGCCGGAACTGCTGAAGGGGTGGTCGGTGAAGGGCCGGAACACGTAGGCCCCGGCGTGGGCATTGGGGCGCTCGCGGCGGACCACCAGTTTCGTCAACTCATCGAGGGCCCCGGCGATGGTGGGCGTCAGGGCCAGCAGATAGGCCGGACGCATCACCACACGCCAGTCTTCCTTCTGGATGCGGGGCCAGGCATTGAGGCACAGGGCCAGGGCTCCAGCCAGCCACAGGGGCAGGTACCCCAGGGAGCGCAGGAACCGGGCCCAGTCCATGCCGTCCACGGTGGTGTACCGCCCCGCGTGGTAGTAGGCGATGTATAGGTAGGTCCAATGGTCCAGGAGGTGGGCGGCCAGCAGGGCGGCTGCCGCCACGGCCAGAAACAGGAGGATGCGCTGGCGGGATGAGAGGTTGGTTTGGTTCATGAAGGTGTTCCGGGGTGTATGGCGAGCGGTTTCCGGGGGGATTCCCGGGGCCCCGCATTCCGAGGGGCCGGGTTTCCGGGGGCGGGGATTCCGGGGCGGGGCGATCTCCCGTTGGCATCAGTGACCCTGGAGCCGTTGAATCACCCCACCAAAGCGCGGCGACACGAAAATCCGCAGCATGGGCGCCGGGGGTTCGGCGGGCGGGTGCGAGGCCGTATCGCCGGAAGGCTTGGCCGCTTTGCCGGCAGGGGGGGGATCCACCTGGACGGGCCGGCCCAGGAAGAAGGCCTGACGGTAGTGTTCGACCGAGTTATCGACGATGACCACCGGCCGGCCCTTGAGGGCGGGGTTGTCCAGGCGGGTATCGGCGAAGTAGTCGTAGGAACTTTGGCGTCCGCCAAGCTGCGCGGCGGCGGAAGAGACGCGGGGGTGGCTTGGGGTATAGAAGGCCAGTTCGGCCGTGAGCCAGTAGGAACTGGTCATGATGACCGGTGTCTGATCGGTGTGCAGGCGGGCGGGCAGTTCATCCAGGACGGTCTGGAGGCGCCGGCCCAGTTGGGCGTAGCCGGCGAAGCGATGACGCGGGATAAGGTGGTCCAAGCCCGGAAGGGCCCCGAGGTAGTAAATCGAGGTGAACAGCACGGCCGCCCCCAGCCCATAGCCGATGGTCCAGTGCCAGGCGATCTGGAAGGCGGTTTCCGGGCGGCGGCGCAGGAAACCGCGCCAGGGCCGATCGGGGGCGCCGAGCCACTCGGCCACGAGGCCTTTCCAGCGGGGCAGCTCCACAGCGGCGGCTTGGGCGGCCAACACCATCAGCCCGGGGTAGGCCGCGATGGGCCAGTTGCCTTCCACGGCATGGATCAGGGAGACGGCCAGGTAGAACAGGAGGATGGGAATGGCGCTGCAGATCAGCAGCAGGCGTCCGGGCCACAGATCGCCATCGTGCCAGCGCTGGCGCAAGGCGTGGCGGATGCCCAGCCCGCACAGCACCAGGACCGGGCCGATCAGGCCGATCTGCGTGCCCACCATTTCCAGCGGCCAGAACAGCGGTCCCCACCAGGGGCGGGCCGAGACCTTGCCGTAATCGCTGCCCGGCAGGTTGATGTTGCCGGCCAGGTGGGCAACGGTCGGCCAGTCGTGGCGCTGGTTCCAGATGACGACCGGGGCCAGACAGATGGCAAAGACGATCAGCCCCAGGAACAAGTGTCCGACGAGGATGCCCGTTCTCAGGCCCGAAGTCCCGGTACTGCCAGTAGCCGTGGCCGCCAGACCAGGGGAAAGGGCTTCCTTTGCTTTCCAGTCTTTCGGGCCCGCCGGATCGGTACTGGTTCGTGTCCTCCACGCCCGGCGGCGCAGGGCTGCATGCAGCAGCAGCCCGGGGATCAATAGAAGAATGGTGTATTTGAACAAGGCCCCCACGCCCAGGGCCAGCCCCAGCAGCACCCAGGCGGGCAGGCTGGAACGCCGCTGTTCCAGAGCCTGAAAGGCGTGCCAGGCGGCCCACAGGGCCAGAATCCAAAAGAGCAGGAACGGCCCGTCGATGGTCATGAGAAAACCCACGGCCAGATAGGCGGGGGTAAGGATGAAGAGCAGGGCGGCATAGAAGCCGATGCGCTGGTCGCCGCGGCTGGCGGCGGCGGCCAGGCGGGCGATGGCCAGGGTGGCGAGAAAGGAAGCCAGGGCGGCCGGCAGGCGGACGGTCCAGGCGGAGGAGCCCAAGAGGTGGGTGGAGGCGGCAATGGCCCAGGCCACGCCCGGGCCCTTGCTGTAGTAGCACATGTCCAGGTGCCCCGGGCGCGACCAGTCCCAGTATTGAGCCTCGTCCCCCACCAGGTCGTAGGGACACAGCAAGGCCAGATACAGCACGCGCAGGAGGAGCACTGCCAGGGCCAGGATGACGGTGTGGCGCCAGCCCAGGGCGTGCCACTTGCGGACGGCGGGATGCGGTGGGGCTTGGGCCAAAGGTGCCTCGGGTCTGGTCCTGAACTTCCGGTTCTGACGAAAGCAGGATGCCGGTGGTGGTGCCGAAGTTGGCGCCGCCGGGGGATTCTTCCACCGGCCGCAAACCAGATCATAAGTCAGAATGCGGTCCGGTGTTCGCGCCCCGGGGCGGGCGGCGTGGGGGCCGGGATGATTCAATCGGTCGAGGACGCCGGTGCCGCCGAGTCACCTCTCGCCTTCGACCGCGCAAGGGGCGTTCAGGCGTTGCCCGGCCGTTGCCAATCTGCGGGATTTGATCCCGATAACCTGCGGCAACGCTCACAATCGCTGAACCTTGGGGCACAATGGGCCGATAGAGTTAAAGAAGCCCCTCGACCCGTTCAACACCAATCATCCAGAGGCCTGCTTACAAGGCCTATCTTGGAAAGAGGAACGGCAGTGTCAGGGGCTTTTTTTATGCGCCTATCGGGGAGCCGCGAAGTCACGAAGAGGAAGAGCTGAACCACCAGGAACACCAAGGCCACCAAGACAGATGGAAGAATTGACGGTCAGTAGAGTCTGACATCAATTCTCTTGGCCCTCTTGGTGTTCTTGGCGGTTCAGCTCTCTTTTTTTTCTTTCCCGCGTCTGCGGGCCTTCGTGGTTGCTTCTCAGCGGTAGCGATTGAGCGTCTGGACCACGATGCGGTGGATATCGAGGGGTTTGGCGATCATGCGCCAGGTGGCTTCCACGGTGGCGGTGCCGGCGGTGAAGAAATTGATCGAACCCAGGCCGAAAAAGCGCTCGCGGATGGAGAACGTGGTGGTGGTGTGCTGGATTTTTTTGAGCGAGCATTCGAAGACCTGCACGCGCAGGACGCCGCGCACGGTGACGATGCGGCGGTCGGTAAGCACGTAAAAGCGGGACAGCCATTCCAAAAACTGCCAGAACAGTTTCAGGCCGGCCAGGGCCAGGATAGCCAGAACAAGGTCGCGCCGGCCGCTGTGGAGCCAGCCCAGGTGGCTCAGGGCCAGGGCCAGCAGCAGGAGGATGCCCAGCCCGGTGAGGAAGGACAGCGATTCCAGCAGGATGTACCAGGGGCTGGGCTTAAGCAGCAGGACGATGATCTCGCCGCTTTGCAGGAGCTGGGCCGGCAGCACGGCAGCGACGCGCGGGTCCACGGTCTGCGAGTCGGCCCCTTCGGCCGGAGCGGCACAGGCACAGGCGTCGCCGGTTCGCGTGGGGGGTTTCCCACCCTCCGCGGGCAGCCCTGCCAACCCCATGCTCGAGTCACCCGATACAGGCACAGTCATATCCTAAGGCACAACGGCCCGGGAGGAAATTGCCCCGGCAGCCGGGGGATTTGAACGAAGCGGCAGGTCTTGCCAGCCCTTCACCAAACCACCGACTCTCCCAATCATGATATCACCACCTCCCAGCCT
>JAJXSS010000327.1 GCA_021784455.1 Planctomycetota bacterium | reverse complement strand
GAAGTCGCCCGCCGCGCCTGCATGGCCATCCTCGACCTCGCCCGCCAAGCCCCTCCTCAATCGAAAATCGAAAATCAGAAATCGAAAATTCCCCCCTTTCCCCGCCCCGCCTGGTACGACGAGGACCTCGATGATCCCAACTACCCCGATGATGACGACAACCCCGCCGACCCCCCCGAGGATGGCAGCCCCCCTGACAACTCCTCCGCCAAGCACGCCGCGGTTGCTCCGGCCCAGCACGCCCCCTCTTCCCGATCAGAAATCACCGATCCGCGATCAGAGTTCCCTCCTTCCCCGATCAGAGATCAGCAATCAGAGATCAAAGATTCATCCGATGCCGACACCCGCGCCTTCGCCCTCTTCCACCGCCCCGATGAAGGCCGCCTCCTCCAGGACCTCATCGACACCGGCCAGATCCCCGGCGTCCCCAGCCTGCCCCAGCGCCCCGGCTTCTCCGGCCGCCCGTCCTTCGGCGCCCTCACCCCCGGCCTCCTCCTGCTCCTGACCCTCTTCTCCTTCGGCCTGCTCCTGCTGTCCCCCACGGCCACCATCCCCCCGCCCCCCCTTCACGCCCTCCGCCGGCCCCACCGTCGCGTCGTCATCCTGCCCCGCCGACAACGGTGTAGGCAATGCCCGCCGCTTCCAGGGCCTCGGCCGCCCGCTGCAACCGCTCACGCACCCGTTCCACAGCCACCACCATTCCGGCTGAAAGGCTCAATTTCGCGTACTTCTGCCCCATGCCTCTGTTCTACCTCGAAGATTCATCCATCCGCCTCGAATTTGACGATTCTTGCGCAGCAATCCATAACATCTGGTGAGAAGGATTTCCTGATGGCAGCGCCTGCGCAGCACAAACCGGCCGCAACCAATCCGGCCGCGGTCGATCGGGACCGCCCCACCCCCGGCGGCGCCCCCACCCCCCGACCGCTGGACCTTCAGGGCAAGCGCGTTCACTTTGTGGGAATCGGCGGCTGTGGCATGTCCGGCCTGGCCCGCATCGCCAAGAACGCCGGGGCCCTCTGCAGCGGCAGCGACATGGGCGAATCGGCCGCCATCGCCGGCCTGCGCCAGGATGGCTTTGCCGTGACGCTTCAGCAGACCGCCGCCGCCATCCCCGCCGCCTGTGACCTGATGGTGATCTCGGCTGCCATCAAACCCGACCATCCCGAAGTGGTGGCAGCAGCCCAACGCGGTATTCCCGTGTTCAAGTACGCCCAGATGCTGGGCCGGCTCATGGTCGGCCGGGTGGGCATCGCCATCGCCGGCACCCATGGCAAATCCTCCACCACCAGCATGACCAGCCACATCCTGATCCAGGCCGGGCTGGACCCCTCCTTCATCGTGGGCGCCAACTGCACCCAGATCGGCGGCGGGGCCCGCTCGGGTCAGAGCAACATCCTGGTCGCTGAGGCATGCGAGTACGACCGCTCGTTCCACAACTTCCACCCCACCCACGCCGCCATCCTCAATGTGGAAGAAGACCATCTGGACACTTACGCCAACCTGGAAGCGATTGTGGAATCATTCCACACCTTCGCGATGAACACCGCTCCAGCCAGCGCCGGCGGCACCCTGCTGATCAACCACGAGATGCCGCACCGCATCAAGATTGCGGCCGGGCTGGCCTGCGCCGTGGAGACCATTGGCTTTGCCCCCCAGGCCGACTGGCGGGTAGAGGTGCTCACGGCCGGGCCTGCCGGGGGCAAGCCCGTCGTCCGCCTGCACCAGCACGGAATCTGCGTGGCTCAGTGGCAGAGCCCGTTGCCGGGAGACCACATGGCCTACAACGGCGCTGCGGCCGCCATCCTGGCCCACCGCGTCGGGGCCCCGTGGGACGCGATCGTGGCCGCCCTGGAAAGCTTCCGGGGGCTGGACCGGCGCATGCAGCTCCTGGGCCAGCGCACGCTGCCGGGCGGCGGCACGGTGCGCGTGGTCGATGATTATGGCCACCACCCCACCGAGATCGATACGACGCTGCGGGCCCTGCGCCGGCACTACCAGCCCGGCCGCCTGATCTGCGTCTTCCAGCCGCATCAGCACAGCCGCACCCGCTTCCTGATGGAGCAGTTCGCCACCAGCTTCAGCCAGGCCGACATCATTATCGTGCCGCCCATCTATTTCGTGCGCGACAGCGAGCAGGAGCGTCAGGCGGTCACGGCCGCCGATCTGGTGGACCGCCTGCGCAAAGGGGGCCGTCAGGCCATGCACCTTTACCCGTTGGGGGCCATTGTCGAGCAGTTACAGGTGATCACCCGGCCGGATGACCTGGTGGTGACCATGGGGGCCGGCGACGTGTGGAAAGTGGCGCGGGACTTCCTTCATCTCTAATCCATGCTTTGCGAGCGCTGACCGCAAGGGCCATCAGTTGGGATTCCGCCCAGACCTTGGGCGGCCGGGCAGAAGGCTCAACCCCGGCCACCCGATACCCAACTCATGCCGGGTTAGGAATAAACGCCCCGCCGCGGCAGGCCTTGAGGTAATTCAGCCCGCGGACCTGCCCGGTCATTTCCAGTTGGCCGCGGTACACGGGGTCGTGCCAGCCCTCGATGTCGATCGCCCCCTTGAAGCCGCCCTGGCGCAGAATGGTGATGATGTCGGTCCAGTTGCTGTCGCCGAAGCCCGGGGTCCGGTGGAAGACCCACGGTTTGCCGCCCCGCAGGCCGCTTTGGCGCAACACGTCCCAATTGACCGTGGCATCTTTGCCATGCACATGAAAAACTTTTTTGACCCATTTGCGCAATTGCGGAATGGGGTCGACCAGGCTCACCATCTGATGGCAAGGTTCCCATTCCAGGCCGAGGTTGTCCGCCGGGATTTCGTTAAAGATCATCTCCCAGGCCGTGGGGGAATGGGCGATGTTCCACTGGGCTGCATCCCACCGGCCCCCCATGTCGCAATTCTCGAAAGCGATGCGCAGTCCCTTGTCCGCCGCGCGGTCCACCAGCGGCTTCCACGTCTTTTTGAAGACCTTCATGGCCTCGGGAACCGGCTTACCGGCCAGGCAACCGGAGAATCCGCATACCAGGTCCACGCCGAACAGAGGCGCGGCATCGATGATCCTGGCCCAGTCTTTGGCTGTCTTCTTGTCTTCGAGAGGGTTGCCGAACAGGCCCAGGGCACTGATGATCGGCCGTCCGCCGACATCAGGCAGTTCCGCGGCGTCCGCCAGCACGGCCTTGACTTCGGCCGCCAGCTTCTTCAGATTCGTGTCTCCCAGGTATTGCCAGAAGGTGATCTCGAAGCTCTCAAAACCGTGGGGGATGATCTGGCGCAGATAGTTGGGAAGTTTGGCCCCGCCGCTGGCCAGCGTACCGATGCGGATGTCCGCGTGCGACATTGTCGAGACTCCTTGAATACTCGGGGACAGAAAACGCAGAGATATTGTCAGCACCGCGGCAGGGAATGCAAACAGCGGTTCGGTCCTGACCGAATGAAAAACGTTTCTAGCGGGATCCCGAGATGATCGGCCAGGACCGAATCCGCAACTACGTGCGCTGACCGGTCTTACGGTAAACCGCCCGCCGTCGGGCATATTCGGCCGGGGAGACGGGCAGATCGGGATCAAGCTCTCCCGCCATCACCTGCTCGTGCAGTTTTTTGAGAAAGGGTACGCACCATCCACAGCCGGTGCCGGCACCAAGGCACTGGCTGATCTGGCTGATCACGGGGGGCCGCTCCCGCCGGCAGAAATTGACGATCTTCCGCTGGGAAACGTGAAAGCACAGGCACACATGGTCATCGGGATCCATGGCATGATCCTAGCAGGGCAGGCGGTCTCAGGCTGCGGGTCACGGGGATCGCGGGTGGGGTGTCGGCTGGATTGACCGGACATCGGATGCCCGGGACTGCTTTATCCCCCGGGGCCCTTACAATACAGGCATGGCAATCATGCCCGCGAACACGCCCATGGCCCGTCTGGTGCAGCTTTTGGCCCGCTTGCCGGGCATCGGCACGCGCAGTGCCCAGCGAATGGCCTTCCATCTGCTCAAATCCCCAGCCTCGGAAGCCGAAGAACTGGCCGCGGCCCTCGTGGCCCTCAAACGCAACACCCACCAATGCTCGCGCTGCTTCAACCTGACGGACGCCGACCCCTGCCCCGTCTGCTCCGACCCAGAACGTGACCAGGGGCAAATCCTGGTCGTGGAACAGCCCGACGACGCCGCGGTTTTTGAGGCCACGGGTTTGTATAAGGGCACGTACCACGTCCTTATGGGCCGGCTGGCGCCGCTGGATGGGCTGGGGCCGGATGAACTGACCATTCACGCCCTGCTGGACCGGGTTCGGGCCGGGGGCATCCGGGAAGTGATTTTGGGCACGCATCCGACCCTGGAAGGCGACGGGACCGCCCTGTTTCTGGCCCGCGAACTGGGGAAACTGGGTGTGCAGGTCAGCCGCCTGGCGCGCGGGCTGCCAACCGGGTACACTCTGGACATCGCCCCCAAAGCCGTGCTGGCGGATGCCCTGGAAAGCCGCCGGGCCATGTAGGTTCGGCCGTGGCCGAACAATGGGGGGCCTCCGAACCGGGGAGTTCGGCCAGAGCCGAACCTGCCCGCAGAAGAGGCGGGTCCGAAGACTTGACCCACCCTACCTGACTGCCGGCCGAATCTGACCGATGAACCGCTTAACCGACCAACTGATTCACCAGCCGAGATTATGCGAATAGACGCCGGACAACATCTGCGAATGGACCAGCGCATGAAGCTGGCGCCGCGCATGATCCAGTCGATGGAAATCCTCCAGTTGGCCACGCAGGCCCTGGAGGCCCGCATCGAGCAGGAACTGGCCGGCAATCCCACGCTGGAACTTCGGGAACCAGGAACCGAAGGAGAAGACGAAGAGACCCTGGCCCCGGCAGAGCCGGCCCCGCCCGAGAAGCCCGAGGGGGAGCGTGAGCTGGTGGTGGCCGACGACGCCCGCGACCGCAGCCACACGGATGATTTCGAGCGCCTGACCAACATCTCCGAGGAATACGGCGAGACTTGGGATGCCAACGCTTACGAGACCTCCGATCACAGCTACCGCCCGCGGGGCGGGGATGATGACCGCGATCCCAAGCTTGAAGCGATGAACAACACGGCCGCCCGGGCCCCGAGCCTGACCGACCAGCTCCTGGAACAGTGGCACCTGGTGGAAAGCACGCCCCAGCTTCGGGCGGCCGGGGAATATCTGATCAGTTTCATCGACGACGACGGCTATCTGCGCACCGACGAGGCCACGCTTCTAAGCCAGGCGCCGCCGGGCCTGGGGCAAGAGGTGCTGAACCAGGCCCTGCCCCTGCTCCAGGCCTGCCTGGAACCGATCGGTCTGGCCGCCCGCGACCTGCGCGAATGCCTGCTCCTGCAGATTGACGCCCGGGCCACCCAGGGGGGCACTGCCGACCTATCCATCGAACGCCTGCTGGTGGCCGAATACCTCAAGGACATCGAGGCCAACCGCCTGCCACGGATCGCCGAGAAAACCGGCCTGTCCCTGGAAGCGATCAAAGGCGCCATCG
>JAJXSS010000326.1 GCA_021784455.1 Planctomycetota bacterium | reverse complement strand
CTCAAGGCCGAAAAGAGCGTCAAGGTGGGCATCGCCACCAAGCGGCTCAATTGTGGCTGGGATAACGACTATCTCCTGAAGGTCTTGATGAACCTGGGGTAAAAACCTACATGCGTTTGCCCTGGAGGCCCTAGGGTTACGATTGCATCCACGGTCACCTTTGGGTATGCTACATTTTTTCCAAACGGCTCTCGTGCCCATTCGTGCCCATTGGGAATTCATTTTTACTGGAGATGGAGGTCGCGTATGATGAGGCTGCCGATTTCTGTCGCGAATAGGTTTGGATCGTCGGACTTCACGGTAGTCCGTCACACCATCACATATAGCGTCGTAGCCATACTTGGCTTAGCCGTATGGACAAATTCGGCAAGAGCAATCCCACTTGAGTGGTCGGCAGGCTCGGGCGGCAACGGTCACTTTTATGAGGCGATGAACGTGCCCTCAGGAATATCCTGGTCGGATGCCGAAGCCCAAGCCAGTTTGCTGCAATTTGATGGTGTCCAGGGGTACCTTGCTACGATAACCTCTGCGGCTGAAAACAACTTCGTTTTCAGTGCTGTGGCCGACAATCCCTCACTTTGGAATGGGCAAGGCCCCTGGCTTGGCGGATATCGTGACCCGAGCGATCCAAATTATTCTCAGGACCCCAACAGCGCGTGGCATTGGGTAACTGGCGAGCCTTGGAGCTATGTCAATTGGGCGCCAGGTGAACCCAACCAGGGCTTTTCAACTCCTACGAATTACCTTCAGTATTTCATCGACACCACTCTCTCGACTGGAGATCCTGCACCTTATTGGAACGACACCTTTGACACCAATCCGAACCCATCCCAGCCCGTGCTAGGCTATATTGTCGAATTTTCGGTTTTGCCACCGACTGTGTCCAGTGGTGTCCCCGAGCCGGTAACTACGGTCCTGAGCATCCTGAGCCTTGGCGTAATCGGATGGATAGCTAGTGCTCGCCGGTGGGGTAACAATTGAAGAGTGAGAGACACATCAAGGGTTAATTCAACTCGCTGACCGCCGCACATAAGACAGGCCTCACCACCGCCGGTAAATCCGCAGCCCATCCCCGAGCCACCCTCGCCATTATACCCGCCTACCCGCGCACCGGCCGCACCAGCAGCTTGCGGAGCACCGACAGCAGTGTCGCCGGCGGGGCCAGGTAGTTGGCCGGCGGGCGGTAGTAGACCGTGCGCTCGTCCACCAGCGTCGTCCGCCCCGGCGCCCCCCGGAATAGCTGATCCAGCTTTTGCGGGTTCCGAGTAGTGAAGATCAGGTCCGGACCATCCAGCTTCAGCACATCGATCTCCAGCGTCCCGGCCGCGATGCGCAGTTCGGTCAGGTCGATCATGCGCTGCACCAGTTCCGGAGGTTTGCCGTAGGCATCGCTGAGGTCCTGGGCCACCGCATCCAGTTCGGGCAGGGTGGCGGCCCGGGACAGGCGGCGGTAGGCCTCCATGCGGTGCTTGTCGGTGGGGATGTAGCCGGGCGGGATCCGGCCGTGAATAGGCAGTTCCAGCGTGGTCCGGGCCGGCTCGACCACCTGTTCGTGCCGCAGGCGTTTGGCCTCCTGCTCCAGGAGGCGGCAGTACATCTCGTAGCCCACGGCCGCGATGTGGCCGGATTGCTCGCGGCCCAGGATGTTGCCCGCCCCGCGGATTTCCAGGTCGCGCATGGCGATCTTGAAGCCCGCCCCCAGCATGGCGTACTGCTCGATCGCCTTCAGCCGCTTCTGGGCCTTCTCCGTCACCGGCCGATCCGGTGGCAAAAGCAGGTAGCAGTAGGCCCGGTTCTTCCACCGGCCCACCCGGCCGCGAAGCTGGTGCAGGTCGGCCAGACCGTAGTGATCGGCCTCGTTGATGAAGATGGTGTTGGCGTAGGGGATGTCGATGCCGGACTCGATGATGGTGGTGCACACCAGAATGTCGGCCTTGTGCCGCATGAAATCCAGCATCACCTGTTCCAGTTCGTGCGGTGACATCTGGCCGTGGCCCACGCGGATGCGGGCATCAGGCACCAGTTTGTGCACCTCATCGGCGATCAAACGGATGTTGTGCACGCGGTTGTGCACGAAATAGACCTGGCCATCGCGGTTGAGCTCGCGCACCAGGGCCCGCTGGATGCGCTTCGCATCCCAGGGCATCACCTCGGTCACGATGGCCCGGCGGTCGGCCGGGGGAATGGACAGGCTGCTGATGTCCCTTAAGCCCAAGAGGGCCATGTGCAGCGTGCGCGGGATGGGCGTGGCCGTCAGCGTCAGCACATCGGCCGTGAGCCGCAGCTTCAGGAGCTTGTGCTTGTGCTCCACACCGAAACGCTGCTCCTCATCGATGACCACCAGCCCCAGGTCGGCAAAACGCACATCCTCGGAAAGGATGCGGTGGGTGCCGATGAGAATGTCGATCTTGCCCTGGGCCAGGTCGGCCACGATGCGGCTCTGTTCGGCCCCGGATTTGAAACGGCTTAGCGAGGCGACGCGGAAGGGATAGTCCGCCATGCGCCCGCGGAAGGTCTCTTCGTGCTGCTCGGCCAGCACGGTGGTGGGCACCAGCACGGCCACCTGCTTGCCGAACTCGGCGGCCTTGAAAGCGGCCCGGATGGCGATCTCGGTCTTGCCAAAGCCCACATCGCCGCAGATGAGGCGATCCATGGGCTGCTCATCGGCCATGTTCTTTTTCATGGCCGCGATGGCGGCGAGTTGGTCTTCGGTTTCCTCATAGGGGAACTCGGCCTCAAACTCCTTCTGCCAGGCGGTGTCGGAGGGAAAACGCACCCCTGGAAGGGCAGCGCGGGCGGCCTGGATCTGCAGCATCTCCTTGGCCACATCCTTGACCGCCTGGGCCACCTCCTGCTTCTGCTTTTCCCAGCGCTTGCCGCCCAGGATGGACAGCGGCGGCCGGCCCTCGAACCCCCCGATGTATTTCTGGATCAGGTCGATCTGGGCGGCCGGCACGTGCAGCACGGCCGAGCCGGCGAATTCCAGCGTCAGGTAGTCCTCGGCCACCCCGCCCTTCTTCATGGTCTTGATGCCGGCGAAGCGGGCGATGCCGTGGTCCACGTGTACCACGTAGTCGCCCGGGCCCAGGTCGAAAAACGCATCCGAGGCCCGCTCGATCCCCACCGCCAGCTTGCGCACGCGGCGACGGGTCAGATAGCGGTGGAACAGTTCGTGGTGGGGAACCAGAAGAAGAGGGTCTGGGGTCTGGGGTCTAGGGTCTGAAGTCCGGGCTTCGCCGGTCCGGGCTGGCCCGGATATCTTCTCTTCTGAGGCCGCTGTGGAGTCCTCCCAGACAAACCCCCGATGCAGGTATCCCATTTCCAAGGTGAGCGATGGCCCGGCCTCGGGGGCGTGCTGCTGGAGTAGCTCGGCCAGACGCTCGCGTTCGGCATCCTTCTGGCATAGGACGACGATGCGGCTGGACTGGGCGAAATCGCCCAGTTCTTTGACGGCCTGGGCGGCATCCTGGGCAAACGATGGCAGCGGCGACACCGGCAGGCGCAGGCCGTCCTCTTTCGATGCGCCCGAGCCGAACTGATCGAGTTGCACGTGCTCGCGGGCGGTCAGGGCCTGGATCAGGGCCTGGGGCGAGATGATGCCCCGGGGGTTGGTCAGGCGCTCGAAATAGCCGCGGGCCTGCTCGGCCAGTTCCAGGCTTTCGTGCAGCACCACCAGCGTGTCGGCGGGCATCAGATTCAACAGACCCGTCGTCCGCTCATCCGATTGCAGACGCTGCAGCGAAGCCCCAATCACCTGCACGCGTTTCAAGGCCGGCCCCGAGCCCATGGACTCGGTGTCGATCAGGCGAATGGATTCGATATCGTCCCCGAAATAGTCCAGCCGCACCGCGATGGGGCCCCCCGGAAGGGGGCTGGCCGTGGGGGGCAACGGGCCAGGGGCGGTCGCGGTTGCGGTTCTGCTTACCCCTTGCCCTTCACCGGGGGCACCCCTTGCCCCTTGCAAGCCTTCGTCATCATCGACCAGGCCTGATGAGGGCAGGTACAGATCCACGATCCCGCCGCGAGTGGAGAAATCGCCGGGCTGCTCGATGGTGTCGGTGCGGCGATAGCCGGCCCGGTCCAGCCAGTCGAAGAGGCGGGCGGGGGCGAATTCCCGGCCGGTTTCCAGGGTGATGGAAAAATCGCCCAGGGCCCCCGGCTCGGGCACCGGCTGCATCAGGGCCTGGATGGGAGCGATCAGAATCTCTGACCGTTGATCTGTGGTCGTTGATCGTGTGGGCGCCAGCAGGTTTTCGACCACCGCCAGGCGCTCGGCCAAAAGCTCCAGGCTGATGTTGGACTCGCCGGGCAGGATTTCCAGGGCCGAAAAACGCTGCCGGGGCAGGCGGTAGCCGGCCTGGGGAAACAGGGCCAGATCCTCGTAGGCATCATCGGCCTCGTCCAGGTGGGCCACCACCATCAACACCGGCCGGTTCAGCCGCACCGCCAGGGCCCCGGCCGCCAAGGTGGCACTGGAGCCGGCGGCCCCCTCCACAATCAACCGCTTTTGGGCGCGCAGACGGGCGCCCAACGTGTCCAACGCGGGTGACTCCACCATCCTGCGCAACCAGCCCAGCGCACTCGCAGTCATTGCCGATCAGTGAGCTTGAACCACAAAGACCCCAAAGCACAAGGAAGAGAACAAGTCTATTAGGGAAATCAACAAGACAAACCCGGATCTTCCGCCATCATTCTTTCTGATATCTTGACTTGGTGCTCTCGGTGTCCTTGGTGGTTCAATGCCCTTCTTCTTATTTTCTTCGCGTCTTCGCGTCTTCGCGGTTCAGCGCTCTTCCTTCGCCTCATCCATCTTCGCCCGCCGGATGTTCGACCACCCCAGCACCACCGGCACCTCGTAGCTCCCGGCCGGGGGCGGCGGCGGCGCGGGGGCCTCGTTCGCGGGCACCTCCTGAAGCACCCGGATCATCGTGATCTCATCGCAGGCCTGGCGCTTGGAGCAGCGCACGCAGTCGCTCCACACCTTCAACGGCAACTGCTGCCGGTCCACCACCGAAAACCCGCAGCGGGCGAAAAATTCCTTCTCGTAGGTGAGGGTCATCAGCTTCCGGATGCCCAGTTCCTCGCCCTCATCCACGCAGGACAGCACCAGACGCTTGCCCAGCCCTTTGCCCCGGGAGTCGGGATGCACCGCCAGAGAATACACCTCGGCTAAATCGCCCCACACGATGGACAGGCCGCACACCCCCACCACCTGGCCCTGCTCCACGGCCACGTGGAAGTCACGCACGTGCTCGTAGAGGAAAGCCAGGGAGCGATGCAGCATCAGCCCGTACTCGGCGCAGTCATTGATGATCTGCGCAAGGGTAGGGATGTCCTGGATGCCGGCATGACGGATCATGCGGAAATTGTACCGGCCTCCGCCCCACCCCGCCGGTGCCCCAGCGATTCCGCAACCAAAGCGGGAAGAGACATAGGGGAAGGGCTGAAGCCACTTTTTGACGGGGTGGCAGATTCGCATGGGCTTGGGCGGGACCCGGTAGCGACAGTGGACC
>JAJXSS010000325.1 GCA_021784455.1 Planctomycetota bacterium | reverse complement strand
GTGATTTGATTTTCAATTTTTGATTTTCAATTTTTGATTTGAGAAGATGGCCCGGGCCGCGGTTGCCGGACAATCGAAAATCCAAACTCGAAGCTTCTTCCCATGCCTCACGACCTTCCCGATTTTGCCACCTTCCAGCGTCTGGCCACAGGCACGCCGGGGGCGAACCTCATCCCCATGTTCCGCCGGTTGATGAGCGATCAGAATACACCCGTGCTGGCCTACCGCCGGTTGGTCCGTCCGGATGATCGCATGGCCCCCAGCTTCCTGCTGGAATCGGTGGTGGGGGGGGACCGCGTCGGCCGCTACAGCTTCCTGGGGGCCCAGCCCATGCTGGAAGTGGTGGCCCGCGGTCACCAGGTCCAGATCATCGACCACCGCCATTCCCAGCGCAGCCGGCAGTTCACCAGCGCCGACCCTCTGGCCGAGATGCCCCGCCTCACCGCCGGCTGGGAGTTCGCCCGCGTGCCCGGCCTGCCCGACTTCACCGGCGGCTGGGTCGGCTTTGCCGGCTACGACACCGTGCGCTACCTCGAAGGCGAAAAGCTCAGTGCCCCGCCGCCGGATGACCGCCACCTGCCCGATCTGCACATGGCTTTGTACGACCAGGTGGCGGCCTTCGACCACGCCCAGAAGGTGGTGCTGGCCATCGTGCATGTGAACGTGGCCGACCATCCCTCCCTTCAGGCCGCCTACCAGTGGGGCGGCCGGCAACTCGACGCCTTGGTGGAGCGTCTGGAAGCGCCGCCGCGTGAGGTTCCCCCGGGCCGCCCCGAACTGGCGGTGGGGGCCATTGATCTGGATTCGCCGCCGCCCAAGCTGCCGCCGAGCAACCTGGGTGAAGGCGGCTATCAGAAGGCGGTCGTCAAGATCAAGGAGTACATCAAGGCCGGCGATGCCTTCCAGATCGTGCCCAGCCAGCGTTTCGAGCTGCGCACCACCTGCGACCCGTTCGACATCTACCGGGCCCTGCGTGTGATCAATCCCTCCCCCTACATGTTCTACCTTCAGATTGCGGGCGGCATGCTCGTGGGTTCGAGTCCCGAGATCCTCTGCCGCGTGCAGGATGGGATGGTGACCAACCGCCCCCTGGCCGGCACGCGCCGCCGCGGCCAGGATGCCCGCGAAGATGCCGAACTGGAACGCGAGCTTCTGGCCGACCCGAAGGAACGGGCCGAGCACATCATGCTGGTGGACCTGGGCCGCAACGATGTGGGCCGGGTGGCCCGCCCTGGCACGGTGGCCCTGCCCCAGGTGATGGTAGTAGAACGCTACAGTCATGTGATGCACATCAGCTCCACCGTGACCGGCCAGCTTCAGGAGCCGTGCAACTGCTGGGATGCCCTCAAGATGAGCCTGCCGGTGGGCACGGTCAGCGGCGCCCCCAAGGTGCGGGCCATGCAGATCATTGATGATCTGGAAACCGTGCGCCGCGGCCCCTACGCCGGGGCCGTGGGCTACGTGGATTTCGCTGGCAACATGGACATGGCCATCGCCCTGCGCACGATGGTGATCCTTCCCCTGGAAAAGGCCCCGCTCCCGCAAGGGGCCCCGATAAAGGCCGCGGAAAAAGGCAAATGGGTCGTCCACGTCCAGGTCGGGGCCGGCATCGTGGCTGATTCCGACCCCGATACCGAGCACCAGGAAACCGTGAGCAAGGCGGCCGCCCTGGCCAAGGCCGTGGCCGTGGCGGAAGCATCTTTCGGGCGGTAGGGCTGCGAAATCGCCCCCTTTCCAGGCTGCTGCCCCAGTTACGAAATGCCCGGATGCAGCGCCGGAGGATCCGTCCGGGCGGGCGTACATCCCCCTTCGTAACGAGCCGCGCCAGCAGGGAAGCGGTCGTTTCTTTCTCACGGGCGTGTTACCCACATCCGATTTCAGTCCCATCAGCCCGGCATCTTCGCAGGGTGTGCGAATCCCGGGCTCGTTTGCGAACGACAAGACATTCTGGCGCCTGTGCCCGGACTCCGAAGTAAATGGCGGGTAGGGGGCGGAGGGGTGCCCGCTCTTCGGGCCCGGAGAGAACAGAGAGATGGGAGGCGGCCACTTTCCGGGGCCTTCCGGTACCCGGCTACCGAAAGGCTCGGGCCGTTGGCCCCGGGGAAAGGCGGAGAGCACTGGCGGGCGAACCACCAGGGGCCGGCACGGGACGGCGGTGCGACACTCGCACCAAACGACCGCGGGGGCGATTGGAGCGCCTAGGGATCAGCCCGTTGGGGGCTACTTACGT
This sequence comes from Planctomycetota bacterium, assembly GCA_021784455.1. Taxonomy (GTDB): domain Bacteria; phylum Planctomycetota; class Phycisphaerae; order Phycisphaerales; family Phycisphaeraceae; genus JAJXSS01. The sequence continues at coordinate 3,313 of JAJXSS010000325.1, read as the reverse complement.
TTGCGTTGGGCGGGTTTGGGGGTACCACGGTGCTCTTGCCAGCGGCGGACGCAGGACATGATCTCCTGGCGGGCCCGGGACATGGGTTCCCAGCCCAGGGTCTTGACCAAGTCTTCCCCATCGGTATTTTCCAGTTCCTTGTAGGTGCCGAAGAAGTGCTCCACCTCACGCAGGTAATGTGAGGCCACGCGCCACAGGTCGTTGAACTCGGCGAACATGGGATCGGAACTGGGCACGGCCAGAATCTTGTAGTCGTTAACCCCGCGGTCGGTCATCTTGAACAGGCCGATGGGCCGGGCCTCGATGAGGCAGCCCGAGAAGGTCGGTTCGTTGACCATGACCAGGATGTCCAGCGGGTCGCCATCCTCGGCCAGAGTCTGGGGAATAAAGCCGTAGTCACCGGGGTAGTGCAGGGAGGAATAGAGGTAGCGGTCCAGGCGGATCAGGCCGGTTTCCTTATCCACCTCGAACTTGCTGCGCCGGCCCTTGGGGATTTCCACGATGCAGTGCACGACGCCCGGCACGTTGGGTCCCGGAGGCACCTGCATGAAGGGATTGCTGACGGGGGAGAGACGCCGGCCGTTGCTTGCTTTTGCCATAGGAAGCTCAAGAGCCTTGGTTCTGCGGCAGTCCCCCCGGAGGGTCCGGGCGGGTGCCGCCAAGAGGCGGTCACTGGACTATGATCGGCCAAATGTTAGGCCTATTCAAATGCGGGGCAAGTTACAGGTGCGTAGGGCGCTTACGAGTTGGTCCAGGTGGGCATCTTCCAGGTCGGCCCTCAGGGAGAGGCGCACGCGGGCACTGCCGGGGGCAACGGTGGGGGGGCGGATGGCGGGGGCGAAGATGCCGCGGCGGCGCAAGTGGGCGGCCAGGGCCAGGGCGGACTCGGCCGTGCCGGCGATCAGGGGGATGATGGGGGCAGGGGGGTGAAGAATCTCTGCGTCCTGATGTCTGATTTCTGACTTGAAGAAGCCATAGGCGGCCAGCTCGCTGTGCAGGCGGTTGGACAGGTCGGCCAGACGCTGGCGGCGATGGGGCTCGTCGTGCAGCACATCCAGGGCGGCGTCGAGGGTGGCGGCCTGGGCGGGAGGGATGCTGGTGGTGTAGATGAAGGAGCGGGCGTGGTTGATGAGGCTGTCGATGACGAGCTGCGGCGCTGTGATGATGCCGCCCAGACCGCCCAAGGCCTTGCTGGCGGTGCTGATGGCGACATCGACGCGGTCGGCTACGCCCTGCAGTTCGCCCAGGCCGGCCCCGGTGGCCCCCAGAACGCCGGTGGCGTGGGCCTCATCGACGATCAAAATAGCCCCGTGCTCAGCGGCCAGATCGCAGAGCCGCGGCAGGTCGGCCGCGTCGCCATCCATCGAGAAAATGCTGTCGGAGACGAGAAGGATTTTCGACTTGGGATTTTCGATTTTCGATTGGGCCCGCGCCAGCAGGCCGGCGAGCTTGTCATAGTTGAGGTGGGGGAAGATGCGGACTTCGGCACCCGAGGCGCGGGCGGCATCGATCAGGGAGGCGTGGCAGAGTTTGTCCAGACAGATGAGATCGCCCGGGCCGGCGAGAGTGGTCAGGACAGCGTGGTTGGCGAGGTAGCCGGTGGGGCACAGGAGGGCGGCCTGGGCATGCTTGAAGGCGGCGAAGCGCGCCTCGACTCGGGCATGTAGATCCAGGTGGCCGCTGACCAGCCGGGCCGAGCCGCTGCCGGTGCCGCTGGCCTGGATGGCGGCGATGGCGGCCTGGCGCAGGTGCGGGTGCTGGCTCAGGCCCAGGTAATCATTGCTGGCCAGATTGAGGTAGGGGCCTGCGGCCTCCCCTGCCCCCGGAATGGCCAGATGCAGGAAGGGCCCATCCAGGGTGACGGGGGTGAGCCGGCGGCGCTGGTGGTGGGCCTCCAGATCGGCCAGATCGGCGGCCAGATCATCAAGCCATGGGCGAGGGCGGGAAGGCATGGAAAAGGCCCCCGGCACGGGTGGGGGTCCACCCGAGTCTGGCGGCAGTGCGGGCCTGAGGGCCGCCCGAGATTACTCGGCCGGGGCAGGCTCGCGATGGTTCACGAGCGTCTGCTTCATCATCCGGCCGATCTTGAACTTGACGGTGCGTTTGGGCGGCACCGGTACGGGCTGGAGGGTCTTGGGGTTCTGGGCCATGCGGGCGCGGCGGCTCTTGACCTCGAACACGCCGAAGTCGCGGAACTCCAGCCGGTTGCCGCGTCCCAGTTCCACGACGATGTTGTCGAGGAAGCTCTGGACGATGCGTTTGACCTCCACGCGGCGGACTTTGGTGGAGTCGGCGATGCGATCAATCAACTCTTTCTTGGTAATGGTGGCCATGAAGATATGCCCCTATCACTTGGCCGGCTACTCCCGGTGCTTACATCAGTGCGCGGCAGACTTACCAGATGACCGCGGGGAGCCTCCCCTACGTGCCCCTAGTATGCCATCAAGGGGCGGTCTGGTCAAGGTGACGCGTTCGCAAGCCTTAGTCAGACCTGCGCTTGTTGAAAAAGAGGCGGCGGCCTAATATCCCCTGCATGGTTAAGGATGCCAGCCAACTCAGGATCATCCACTACCCGGCCGCGGTGCTCAAGCACAGGGCCAGGCCCCTGCCGGATGTGACAGATGAAGTCCGCGCTGTGGCCCGCAAGATGCTGGAGTTGATGCATGAGGCTCCTGGGGTGGGCTTGGCGGCCCCACAGGTGGGACTGAACTGGCGGTTGTTCGTGGCCTGCCCCACGGGCGACCCCAAGGATGACCGGGTCTTCATCAATCCGGTGCTTTCCCGCCCGTCGCGGGACTTGGAGGAGTATGAAGAAGGCTGCCTGTCACTGCCGGACATCCGGGGGCAGATTCGCCGCCCCAAGGGCATCGCCATCACCGCCCTGGACCTGCAGGGGGAGGAAATCACGCTGGAGGCGGAGGATCTGGCGGCCCGGGTCTGGCAGCACGAGACGGACCACCTGGATGGGGTGCTGATCATCGACCGGATGAACGAACTGGATCGCATGGCAAACAAGAAACGCCTGAAGGAATTGAGGGAGGAGGCGGGAGTCTTGCGGTGATATGCGGGCTGCGATGCAGGGATATGCCTCCTTTTTCTCTTGGCGATGCCGGCGATGCGATTACTCTTTTTCGGCTCTGGTGAGTTCGGCCTGCCCACGCTTGAGGCGCTGCGGCAGCGGCATGAGATTGTGGGGGTGATTTCGCAGCCCGACCGGCCGGCGGGGCGGCACAAGCAACTAACGCCCACTCCCATCGCCCAGTACGCCCTGAAACACGGGTTGGCACTTTATCGCGTGGAGCGGGTCAACGAC
>JAJXSS010000324.1 GCA_021784455.1 Planctomycetota bacterium | reverse complement strand
CGTGTCATTTGATTCGGCAATGGCACGCGGCGCTTTTTGTGTGGCCTTTATATGAAAGGACAGGGTCATGCTATCTCATTGCGGGCGGAGCGGCAGAGCCAGGGCGTGGTCGGGTGCGGCGGCAGTCTTGGGTCTGGTGGGGGCAATGACGGGATTGGGTGCGCGGGCAGCGCGGGCGGACACCATCAGCGTGGTGGGCTATTACGGCAGCGGCATCGCAGGCGGGGCGAGCACGGCGGCCTTGTCGGCGTATCCGTATCTGGTATCCGGGGGCGGGTATAACTATCTGCCGGATGTCACGCAGGCAGGCAAGGCGAGCGACTGGATGTTGTTCAGCGCGAGCGAGACGGCGAATCATGCGAATTATCTGGCGGGAAGCGCGATTTGGGACGCGAGTCCGGCGGGGGGCACGGAGTCATTCAAGACGCCGGTGCTGGTCAACACGGTGCCCACGGGGAATTTCAATGGCACGCGCACATTGAGTACCTCGAGCGATGCGGGGACCTTGGGGACAACGATGGCGATCCAGTACAGTGGGGCAACGCCGGGGGCTGCGAGCGGGATCGACAGCGTGAACGTGTATGCGAATCCGGAGGGGGCCACCGCTGGGGTGGGGATGAGTTTTACGCAAACGCTGGCCACGCCTTCAGAATCGCTGACGCTTTATCTGGTGAACTATGTGGGAACGTTGAGCAACGTGGCGGGAAGTTACCTGAACGTGTCAACCTCGGGTGGTGGAACGATGGCTCCGCTGGGGATTGCCGGGACAGACCTTGCCCAGGGCGCCAGCACGGTGGTGGGCAACGCCATTGTGGTGCTCGACATCAGCGGAAGCGTGGGGGACCAGCTCACCGTATCGTGGGCGTACCCGGCCAACAGTTCCGGAGATTATGCGAATGTGGGGATGTGGGGAGCCTCGGCCGGGCCGCTGGTGGTTGTGCCGGAACCGGCGAGCCTGGGGATGCTGGTGGGGCTGGGGTTGGTGGGGCTGTACCTGCGGCCCAGACGGGGAGGAAAGGTGGGCCCAGCCAACGCAAGCTAAGAGGGGCCGCGGCTTGTCTGGCCACGGTATCAAGGAGACACGAATTCGAAAGCCTTCCTTGGAACTTTGGAGTCTGAATTTGACTCCTGATCCGCTTGCTCAACGCAGATTGGCGAAGGCAGTTTGGGGCATAAGAGGGTGAAACACCGTTTTTGTGATCTCTGCCTCCCCACGCCCGCCCGGCCGGCAGGGGTTCGGCAACATCGCCCCCAAGCCCGGCCGCGCCGCCCGGATTGGCCCCAATGGCTCCGCCGGAACGGTGGCCGATTCCCGGGGGTGGCCAAGTGGCCGAGTGTGCATCAGTGAACCAGTTATCTCAACCAGAGGACCTCCTACTTGGTGCCCTTGGCGGTTCTGCCCTTCCGGGCGCTCTTCCGGGGCTTGGTGTCTTCGTGCCCCGCCATTACTCAGACCGAACCTGTCGGATGGCGGGCAGGCCCGCCACGATCCGGGTTTCGAAGACCAAGGATGGCGGGCAGGGCTTAGCAGTTCAACCCCGTCTGCCCGGCCGGCCCAATAAAAGGCCCGTTCCCCGATTCCCGGGGGCGGGGGTGCCGGGGAAGCGGTCTTTCCGGGAGTGGCGGGAGCGGAGGATTTTCAGGTTTCCTGCCGGCCTTCCTTGGCGGGAGCCGCGTTCGCCAAGGCGGGAAGCCGGCTTTCCTTGGCGGGAAGACCGTTCGCCAAGGCGGAAGGATCATTCGCCAAGGCTGGAACCCCATTCGCCAACGCGGGAACCCCATTCGCCAACGCGGGAGCCGCGTTTGCCAAGGCAGGAGCCGCGTTCGCCAAGGCGGGATGGCTGCTTTCCTCGGCGGGAGGCGGTGAAACCCAGGCTTCCCGGCGCCCTTTCCAGCCCGGGTGCGGGCGGGGAATGGCCTGGCCATCGGACAGCCTGCCTGCCGGCCTCGGCGACCGGGCTACCTGGCCACTTGCCACTCAGATCGCTCGGGCAGAGCCGCATCCGCCCCGGCCACTCGAGCCCTACTCTCCCCGCATCCGCACGGGCACGTAGCGGCAGTTGGGCTCTTCGGCCAGGTAATCATGCGTTTCGGCGAAGGCCCGGGCCCGGCAGCCCATGCACACCCGTTTATACTCGCACACCCCGCACTTGCCTTCGAGCTTCTCATCATCACGCATGTCGGCGAAGATGCGACTGTCCCGCCAAATCGTCGGCAAGGGCGTGGTTTTGACGTTGCCCGAGGTGACCGGCAGATAGCCGCAGGGAAAAACCTCGCCCGTGTGCGACACAAAACAGATCGCCTGCCCCGCCAGACAGCCCTTGGTCATCGCGGCCATATCGGGCCCGGGATGAGCAACGGCAGTACCCGCCGGCCGCCCGGCCGTCGCCGCCCCTGGAATGCTCCCGGGGTGACCGGCGCCGTGGGGTCGTGCCGTCGGCATGGGCTTACCTTCCGCCTTGGCCCGCTCGCGCATCACGCGGAAGTAGTGCGGGGCGCAGGTGGCCTTGAGGTGCAGCTTGCCTTCCTGGCTGCGATCGTAGATCCAGTTCAAGACGTACTCGTATTCCTCGGGGGAAAGCATCACCGCCTCGGATAACTCCATGCCGCAGCCCACGGGCACCAGCATGAAGATGTGCAGGGCATCGGCCCCCAGGTCCACAGCCAGCTTGCCCATGGCATCCAGCTTGGGGAAGTTGTGCCGGGCGATGGTGGTGTTGATCTGCATGGACATGCCGCGGTTGCGCAGGGCGGTGAACCCGCGGATGGTGGCATCGAAGGCGCCTTTCTGGCCCCGGAAACCATCGTGCGTGGCCGCATCCGGGCCATCCAGGCTCATGGACACCCGGCGGAAGCCCACATCCACGATTCTCTGGGCCAGGGCCTCATCCACCATGGTGCCATTGGTGGCCAGGGCGATGGGCAGGCCCACTTCCACGGCCGCCTGGGCCAGTTCGAAGATGTCCGGCCGCATCAGCGGCTCGCCACCGGAAAACACGAGAATGGGCCGGCCGGTTTCCGGCAGGCTGCGGATGAAGGCCAGAGCCTGGGCCGTGGTCAGGTCATCCTTGGAAAGCTGCATGGACACATCCAGCCGGCGACAATGGACGCATTCCAGATTGCACGCGGCGGTAGCTTCCCAGAACACCAGCCGCAAGGCCGGCCCCCCGCCCCCGGAAGCTGGGTGGGTGGCCGAAGGGGACAGCCCAGGGGCCCCCGCGGAACTTGGCGGGTTGATTGATCGGGTGTCTGCGGGAGCCAAAGGGGACATTCCGGGGGTGGGGTGGGGCATGGTAAATCTCGTAACCGGAGGTACTACTGATATCAAGCCGCGTGCCACAAGGGATTCCTCTCCATCATATGCTGCTGTTGAGGCCGCATCCGGGGCCGGCCCCGGCCAAGCGGCCCCACTGCCTGGATTAGAACAATTCCACGGGCGGCAGGCCAAGTCAGCTTCTGCAGTCAGCCAGCCAGCTTTCCGTGCGTGTATCGTCCTTCCCACATCTGAGACAAGCACGCCTCCCCGTTCGCCGAAGGCGGGAGGTTTCTTGCGCACCGGCGGCTTGCGGGGGATGCTGGCGGGGGCTTTGGGCTGTGGCTTGGTTTTTGTAGGAGACTAAATGGTATCTTGAGGAGTTTGAGGAGTCCCTCATGCAGGCGACGCGGATGTTTTTCGGGCTCACCATCCTGGTGGGGTCGCTGATCGTGGTGCTGCTGGTGGCCATGCCTCTGGCCTTTCGCTCGGGGGCCGGCAGCCGGCCGCCCAGCCCGCCGCAGCCCATAGGGGCCACCACCCGCCCGGCGGCGGATACCCTGCACTTCAGCCTGGTACCCGAGCGTGACATCTTCGCCCAGAGAGAGCGCTACCGCATCCTGGCCCGGTATCTGGCGGCCCAGATCTGCAGGCCCATTGAGATGGTTACCCCCGCCAACTACCAGGGCGTTCTAACCGGCTTCGCCAACGGTGAAACCGATGGGGCTTTCGTCGGCTCGCTGGTGGCCGTGCTGGCCCACGAGATGTACGGGGCTGAAGTGGTGGCCAAGCCGGAGCTACCCAACGGCATCAGCACCTACCGCGGGGTGATCTTCGTGCATCAGGATTCGCCGATCCAGACCGTGGCCCAGCTCGGTGGCCACTCCCTGGGCATGGTGCGGGCCACCACCGCGGGCCATCTTTTCCCAATTGATGTCCTGAATGATCAGGGCCTTCTGGACGGACCGCACGCCGCCCAGATGCGCTGGCTGGGCACGCATGATGATGTCATTCGCGAGGTACTTTGCGGGCACCTGGATGCCGGGGCGGTCAAAGACCTGCGTCTGGAGGCCTGGCTGGCGGATCATCCCCGGGATCAGGTGCGCCGCCTGGCGACCAGCGAGGCGGTACCTGAGAACGCCCTGATCGTGCGGGCGGGCATGGATCCGGCCCTGCGCCGGCACCTGCAGGCGGCGCTGCTGCGGATGGACCAGACCCCCCAGGGCCGGGCCGTACTGGCCCAGTTGGGAGCGGCCCGGTTCATCCCTTGCGATATCAGCCAGTACCGCGCGGTCTATGCCATCGCACGGCGCCTGGGCCCGCTGTGGCAGCGGCTGGGCTTGAACGCCCCCCAGCCCCCTGCCGGGGTGCCCCCAGATGTCGCTACCCAGCCCTTAAGGTAACCGCCCATGCTGCGCCGGAAACTGCAACTGCTGATGTTCCTGCTGACGGCGGTGCTGTTGAGCCTGGCCCTGGCGGCGGTATGGTCGCTGGAGGGGGTGTTCGATGACATGGATCACATCAATCACCAGTCCCTGGCGGCGGTGGAGAACTCCGAGGCTTTGAATGCCGCCACCTCGACCGCCGAGGTGCAGCTCTACGGCCTTCAGGCCAAGCGTTTTCATACCCTGGATGCCTTGATCGATGCCGTGGACCAGATGGATCACCTGGCCGACAAGCTGGGGACGCACTCCGTGGTGCATGAGCCGGCCATCGCACCGGTATTCAACCGGGTAAAACAGGAGATCGACGCCTTTCGACTGCACATCGCGGCCGGGGCCACCATCGAAGACCCCGTCCTCCAGACGACGCACAGCCTTCAGGCCCTGGAAGCCGTGGCCCGGCTGCGGCACGATATCCAGGCCGTCAGCAGCTATGCCAACCAGCGTGCGCAGCGCGAGCAGGATCAACTGACGGCCCGCTTCCGCTGGCTGGTGATCGGCATGAGCGTGGCCTTTCTGCTGGCGATCAACCTGTCCATCGCGCTCCTGCTGCGGATGGCCACGCTGATCCTAAAGCCCGTGGATGAGCTGGTGGAGGCCAGCCGGCAACTGGCCGCCGAGCATTTCGATTACCGGGTCTCCTTGACGCAGAAGGATGAATTTGATGAACTGGCCCAGGCCTACAACCATCTGGCCCAGCAACTTCAGGAGAACGAACAGCGTAAGATAGAAATGCTGCAGCAGGCGGCCTTGGCGCTCAACCACGAACTCAACAACGCCATGGCCATCATCGACCTGCAACTGCGCTTGTTGCAGAAGAAGGCCGGGGACACGCGGGCCTTTGCCGACAGCCTGCGGCAGATCAA
>JAJXSS010000323.1 GCA_021784455.1 Planctomycetota bacterium | reverse complement strand
GGGAATAGTGCTTTTCCCGGTCCCGCCAGTACCCCAACGGCAGGTTCAAGATTAATACCAGACCGGCCACTATCCACAATCGTTCTGCCCAGGTCATCAATGACTCACGATCTCTGGCGGAGACGACTCGGGATGCCCGCACCGCCGTTTGCGACTTCTGCCCTGGCACCAAGACGGGGCTTGGCGGAATATAGCCTCTCCTTCATCCATCGGAAACCCGCGGTCACCGTCGGCCAAGCCCCTACCGGCTCTGGAACGGGCCTCAGCCTTCGACGCAGGCCGCTGTTAGAATGCAAGCAGCAGGCCGCATCATCAAGGGAAATGCTCCATGCCTCAAATCGTGATCACCGCTGTGGGCACCGACCGGCCGGGTCTGGTGGGAGAGTTCACCGGTCACCTCCTGGCCCAAGGGGCCAACATCGCCGACTCCCGCATGATCAATCTAAAGGGCCAGTTCGCCCTCCTGATCCTGGCGGAAGGCAGTGAGGACGTGGTGCGTAAGATTCAGGAGGTGGCCCCCACGGCTGGCCAGACCATCGGCCTGTCGGTCACGGTGGCGGGGCAGACCGGCACGGCCCGGGTGGTGCGCGGCGTTCCCTACCGCCTGAAAACCTACTCGATGGACCAGCCGGGGATCGTGCATCGTGTCAGTGAAGTGTTGCGTTTGGCGGAGGTCAACATTGAGGAACTGGCGACCAAGCTGGAATCCGCCCCGATGGCCGGTACGCCTCTGTTTACGATGGACATGCGCCTGACGGTTCCCCCCGGCATCAACATCCGCAAGCTGCGCGCCGACCTGGAGGCCCTGTGCAACACCCTCAATTGCGATCTGGACCTCGAACCGGCTTCCTCATAGGTCGCGAGTCTCCTGTCTCGCGTGGTTGGGGCCGCCTGCGGCCGAATTTGTCGCCCCCGCCAGTGATCCAAGACGCAAGACCCGAGGCTTGAAGCCTCTTCCGATCATCGAGCCAGTATTCTTCGGACCACGCCCGCGATGCCCAGCCCGCCCAAAAGCAGGCTGATGACCCCGTTGACAGTAAAGAACGCCATGTTGATGTGATGGGTCTTGGAGCCCCAGACCAGGGCATGTTCCAGCACCAGGAGGCCCGTGGCCACGATCGCCCCGGCCAGGAACAAACCGCCCAACTGGGGCGACACCCCCGTGAGGGCGAACATGGCCGCAATAACCCCCGCGTGCAGCAACCGGCCGATCCACAGGGCCGGTTCCACCCCCAGCCGGGCCGGCATGGAATACAGGCGGTGGGAACGGTCCACCTCCACATCCTGCAAGGCGTAGATGATGTCGAAACCCGCCACCCAGGCCACCACCAGAGCGGCCAGGAGATACGGCTCGGGCCGGGCCAGGTAGGCCGGGCGGATGGCCACCACGGCCGCCACGGGCGACAGGGCCAGGGCACTGCCCAGCCACAGATGGCACAGCCAAGTGAACCGCTTGCTGAAGCTGTAGCCGCACAGCCAAGCCAGGGCCACGGGCGACAAGACCAGGGGCCAGAGGTTGCCTTCCACGAACCAGAAGCCGCTGGTGGCCGCCACAAACCCGGCGCTACAGACCGCGATCACAGCGACCACAAAACTTCTGGACAGGCGACCCGAGGGAATGGCCCGGCCCCGGGTGCGCGGATTGCCTGCATCCAGCCCCGCATCCACCACACGATTGAAAGACATCGCCGTGGTGCGGGCCAGTACCATGCAAAGCACGATCAGGGTCAGTTGCGCGACGGATGGCAAGCGGCCCTCGGGAACACTCGACCCGGCCGCCAGAAACGTGGCCAACAGCGCGAACGGCAGGGCGAAGACCGAGTGCGACAATTTGATGTCGCGGCCCAGCACGGCCAGATTCGTCCAGTTCCAGCAAGTCCGCACGGGTGGCTCAACGGATGATGGCATCTGCTGATTCATGATTTCTCCCCCCGGAAGGCGGTATCCGATGTGGGCGTGCCCTCACCGCCTTCCACCACCTTGCCCCAGCGGATGCGCAGGCGGTGCGGCACGTTCAGAAGATCCAAAACCCGGCCGGCCACATAATCCACCACTTCCTCGACCGAGTGCGGAAGCATGTAGAACCCCGGATTGGCCGGGCAGATGATCGCCCCGGCCAGGGTGGCCTGCTCCATGTTGCGGATGTCCACCAGGGAAAGCGGGGTCTCGCGGTGGACCAGGATCAGGCGGCGGCGTTCCTTCAGGGCGACGTGGGCCGCGCGATGCAGGAGATTCTGCTGATTCCCCGTGGCCACGGCCGCCAGCGAGTTCGAGGAGCAGGGAATGATCACCATGCCGTCGTGCAAGAATGATCCCGAAGCGATCACTGCCCCCAAGTCTCGGTAGTTGTGCATCACCACCTTGCCGCGGGGCCTGCCCGTTACCTGGCGCGGGCCATTCCGGGGGCCATTTCGGGGGCCATTTCGGAGACGAGGCGGCGAGGAAGCGTCGCCCGGGCCTACTGGACCGGCCTCCCCCCCCCAGCGGGTCACAATGGCGGCATCCAGCCGTTCCAGCCCCAGTTCATCGTGCAACAGCCGCTGGCCCAGCGGCGATACCACCACATGCACTTCCACCCCGGCCGCCAAGAGCAGGCCCACGGTGCGCTGCGCATAGGCGGCCCCGCTGGCCCCGCTGACTCCCACCACGATGCGTCGCACGTTTGCCATCTGCCTGCTTTCCAAACCGTTCCCCCGGATTGTTCCCCCGGATCGTGCCCCCGGATTGTGCCCGGAGCGAAACACTGGCCAATGTTAGGATCGCCGCCGCCCGGCCGCCCACCGATACCGGGCTTGGGAGACGACTGGGGCCCAGCCCGAACCTACCAGGCAGACCTTCGTCGACGGCCCAACCTACCGTCCCGGCCGCGTGGGGTCGAACTGGGTATCCAGTTTCACCCCCTCATTCCCGGGCAGGAACTCAAAGCCATCCAGCCGCACGGTGCGCAGCCTGTCCCCCGGGACGGGCAGAGCCGGGTCGAACTGGTGCCCTTGCAGGGCCGCCAGGATGGACTGGACGGCTTGCCGGTCGCGGGCCCCGGCGTTCTGCGCGATGAGGCTCTCCAGCCGCGACGGCGGCAGGGGCAGCCGGCCAGCCAGGGCTTGCTCCAGCGTCAGGCGAAGCTGCGGATGGCCCTGGGCCTGGGGCACCATTTCCGGCCGGATCCGAAAGGTCAGCACCTGCGTCAGCCGGGGCGATGCGTATTGAAACGACAGGGTTACCAAGCCCTTGCTGACGCTCACGGCCGGCTGGCTGATTTCGCGCGGCAGTTGCGCATCGTGGTGGGCCAGCCACTGGGGCAGACGCTGGGTGAGCCAGGAATTCAGTTCATTCGTGCGGATGACCAAGGTGCGCCGGCCGGTGCCGGCAATATTGGTGGGCGACATGTCCAGCCCCACATCGGTCCCCGGCTGCCATCGGGCCAGTTCGGCCGGCGTGGCGATATCCGGGGGCACCGCGGTGTTGCAAGCTTGGGACCAGCGGGTCCGGGTCTGGAAGTGGCTGAGCCTTTCTTCCAGGGCATCCGCCAGCACCAGGCGCCGCGCAGCGGGGGTCTTGGCCAGCCATTGCTGGTGCGCATACCAGCTTGCCGGGCGGCCGCGCCAAAGCATGTATGCGATGGCCAAGGCCAGAACGGCCGCCACCAGGAGGACCGATACGGTCCACACGGCCACGGTGCGCAGGCGCCGGGGCCAGGTCGAGCGGATTGCAGGAACGGCGTGGGGCATCACGACGGTCTCTTGGCCAGCGCGTGCGCCGCTTCGGCCAGACGCTGGTGAATGATTTCATGATCGGTTACAGCTGCCAGACAGCCTTCCAATTCCAAGACGCACGCGACGCTGCCCAGGGGGGCGTGGACCGCTGCCAGAGCCACATCGCCCAGGGCCTCGGTGGCGTCGATGAACCAGTCGGCCGGAGTCATGCCCGGATGGCGCGGATCCTGAACGGAGACCGAGCCAGGCCCAATCCACTGGTTCAGCCACCCTTCCGGGGGCGCCGCCAGCGTCAAGGCCACCTGGGGCCGGGCGCCACTGTGAAGGGTCCACTGCCGGTCCCCCCAGCAGCATTCAGCCAGCAGGATTTCCACGCAAAGGCCCCGGCCCTGCGCGGTCCTTTGCAGGGCGGCGGCCTCGTGCGGCCCGTGTGGAGCCGTCAGCACGAAACATCCGGCCGACAACCCTTCCAGCCACCGCTCCACCGGCGGGTCGAGACCGGCGGTGCCCAGCCGCAGCATGCCTTCGGAAGCGATCATCCGGCGGTGCCTCCGGCATTCCTGCAGGGGCATGAGAATCCGGGCGTAGTAATCCCATTGCCCCATCAGCCGGGCCTGTTCCAGTGCCCGCACGCAGCGCTCCTCGCCATCCAGGTAGCGGCGCTGGGCCAGGGCCACGCTGGCTTCTTCCATCAGGGCATCGAGCGCATCGGTGGTACTCATATCTGTAATTCTAAACCCCTGGTCTTCCGGCCACTACCAGCAGCACCAACGGGAATCCCAGGATGAAGAAAAGCACCGTGTTCCACAGCCACAAACTGGAAGCCTGCCGCGAGTCGAGGTGAAACAGGTTGGCGATCATCACGCTCTGGATGGCCGTAGGCATGGCCGCCTCCACCAGAGCCACCTGCCGCGCGGTTGGGGAGAGCGGCCAGTGGAGTTGCGCGAGCAGCATCAGCATGGCCACCGTCAGGAGCGGAATAAACACGAATTTCACGCCGGCCGCCACGGCGTGGCCTTTGAGCAGCTTCAAGGAATCCCCCAGCCGCAGGCGCAGGCCAATGCCGAAATAGCCTCCAAAACTGCCGAGGTAAAACAGGATATCGATGAGGTGCCACTGGCCGACTGCGCCGGGCACCGGCAGTTTCATCGTGCCCAGGACCTCCCCGAGCAGGGCTCCGTAGAGCGGAGCGGCCCGCACATCCCACAGCCCCGAGAGGATCAGCCGGCCCAAACCCACATCCCCCGGTGCGTGCTGGCTGTAGTGCCGCGCCAGGGGATACAGCAGCACCACGCCCGCGACCTGCATGACCGTCACATAGGCGATGGCGATGCCCAGGGCCGTGGCGTGCGGCGTGAGCAGCACATAACACACATACCCGCCCAGCGTAAAGCCCAGGTTGCCCAAGCCCGACGAGATGGACACGGCGGCGATCTGCGGCCGCGCCAACCGGAGGGCACGGCACACGCCCACCGCCGCCAAGGCCGATGCCCCCACCAGGATCACCTGCACCATGGCCAGCGGCGCATCGCGCCAACGCAGCGGCTGGACCCACAGACTGAGAAGCGACACCGATGACCAGACCCAGACCACCGTGTGCAGGTGCACGTGGCGGCTGACCTCCTCACGCACCCATTGACGCTTGCGGGCGGCGTACCCGGCCCACAGCGCTGCCCCGCCGAAGGCTGCGAAGCATATGAACTTGACCGTGCGCGGATCCATTCCACCAGCCTTCAGCTCACAAAGGCCTGGTAGATCGCCCGTACCGCCTTTTCGAAATCGTCCGCTTCCACCCCGACGATGATGTTGAGTTCGCTGGACCCCTGGTCAATCATCCGGATATTCACGCCCGCGCCGGCGAGGGCGCCCAACATCTTAG
>JAJXSS010000322.1 GCA_021784455.1 Planctomycetota bacterium | reverse complement strand
TCCATGCGTCCCCGAAGCAGAACGTGAGCGTCCGGGCCGACCTCATCCAGCAGGCGGCGGCGACGGGCGGCGAACTCCTCGATAGGAAAGAGTTTCTGAAAGAATCGTTCATCAGCCTTTATCATTGAACAGCCCCTGTCTGTGAGTGGTGGCGGCAGACCGCCTTGGTGAACTGATCCGGTGGTGGATGGCAGTTTCCTGGGGACAGACAGGAAATGCAATTGGCCGTGGAGGCTTTAGGGCGGCCCGGAAGCTGGGACACAGGCAGCGGATCGGTGCAGCGAGCCCGGCTCAGGGCCTTCCCCGTTGAGGACAACCGTGTCCTGCGCCACGTGGCAGGCGACCTGATTCTTCTGATCGGCGACTCCGAAACCCGAAGGGCCTTCCTCTTATAATTGCGAATCGGAATCGCTGGGGGCAAGCCCAGCCACCCCATGGGCAGCCCGGTGACGCTATGATTGAGGCCCCCCGGATTAGCCCCCGGGAATAATCCCCGGACCAACCCCCGGAATAGCCTCGGAGTGGCTCCCAACGGGTGCAGGAACTTACGCCATGCCCAAGATTACGATTGACGGAAAAGCGCTCGAGTTTGAAGGCCGCAAGATGATTCTCCAAGTCGCTCGCGAGCATGGCGTGGAGATTCCCCATTACTGCTATCACCCCGGGCTGTCCATTGTGGCCTCGTGCCGCATCTGCCTGGCCGAAGTGGCCCAGCCCAACCCCAAGACGGGCAAGGTGGAGTTGATTCCCAAGCTCATGCCCACCTGCCAGACACCGGCGGCCGATGGCATGGAGGTCTACACCCAGAGCCCCAAATCCATCGCCAATCAGAAGGCGGTGATGGAGTATCTGCTGATCAACCATCCTCTGGACTGCCCGGTGTGCGACCAGGCGGGCGAGTGCTACCTGCAGGATTACAGCTACCGCTACGGCCGGGCCGTGTCGCGCTTTGAGGAAGACAAGATCAAGCAGCCGGTCAAGGACATCGGTCCGCACGTCAAGCTCTACTCGGACCGGTGCATCATGTGCTCGCGCTGCGTGCGTTTCACCAAGGAAGTCAGCGGGACCGGGGAACTGGGGGTTTTCGGCCGGGGCAGCCGGGAGCAGATCGATGTGTTCCCGGGCCAGCCGCTGGCCAACGAACTCTCGGGCAACGTGGTGGACATCTGCCCCGTGGGGGCGCTCTTGGACAAGGATTTCCTGTTTACCCAGCGGGTCTGGTTCCTGAAGGTGACGCCCTCAATCGACGGGATTACGGCCAGCGGCGACAACATCTGGATTCACCACAACGAAGGCCGGATCTACCGCATCAAGCCGCGCGAGAATGCGGACATCAACAAGTGGTGGATCAGTGACGAGATCCGCTACGGCTGGAAGTTTGTGCACAGCGACCAGCGCTTGCAGGGGCCGCGGCGGATGCAGTATGGCACGCAAGTGGAGGCCAACTGGGAGCGGGCTATCGCCGAGGCGGCGGAAAGCCTGCAGCGGATGGTGAAGGAAAAGGGGCCGGGTTCACTGGCCCTTCTGGTCAGCCCCATGCTGGCCTCGGAAGAGGCGTACCTTTTGGGCAAGCTGGCCCGCGGGTTGGATAAGCAGGCGGTGATCGGCATCGGGCCGATCCCCACCGCCGGCGCCGACAAGACCTTTCCGGGGGGGTACACGATCACGGCCGAGAAGTGCCCCAACCGCCGGGGCGTCCAGCGGGCTCTGGAGGGTCTGGGGGGATCGCCACTGGCGCTGGCCGATTGGGCCAAAGCCCTGGCCGACAAAGCGACCAAGGTCGCGGGGGTGATCGTGACGGGCAATTACCCCTCCAACTGGGTGACCAAGGAACTGACGGCGGCGCTGTCGCGCAAGAGCATCGTGGCCCTGGAGACGCTGGAGAGCGAGGTGTGCAAGCGGGCCGACGTGGTGCTGCCCGCGGCCACCTGGGCGGAGAAAGCGGGCTGCTTTGAGAACCACCAGAACCGGATTCAGGCGTTCGAACAGGCGCTCGCGCCGCTGGAAGGCAGCCGGCCGGAAGGACAGATCGCCCTGGATCTGCTGGCGGCGTGTGGGCTGGCAGGGCAGGGGATTTATGATGCGGCGGCGGTGCGGCAGGAGATGGGCGGCGTTTGGGCCAGCGAGGTGCAGGCGCCGCGGTTAGGTCAGTTGAGGCCGGCGGACATGCAATACGTCGCACTCTGAGGGATTGGGGTCATGGGCCGGGAAGCCAGCGATTCATTGCCCGATCTGTTTCGGTTTTCCAGCGGGCAGCCGGTGCGCGGCCGCAGTGATTGGGAACTGCGCCGCCGGGAACTGCGCGATCTGATCGTGAATCTGGAATACGGGGGGCTACCCCCCGTGCCGGCATGGACTCGTTGGGAAGAACTGCACAGCGCCGCCTGTCAGAGCGTGCCCGGTGCCCGGTTTGTTTCCTGCCGGGTCATGACGGGGCCGCAGCGGCCATTTTCCTTTCTCCTGTATTTGCTGATTCCACCTGGGAAAGGCCCGTTTCCGGTGGTGCTGAACGGCGATGGCTGCTGGCGCTGCGTCACCGAAGAGGTGGCCGCAGAGGTGCTGGGGCGGGGCTGCATTCTGGCCCAGTTCAATCGGGTCGAGATCGTACCGGACACGCCGCACGGCGACCGCACATCGGGGCTTTATCGGGTCTATCCGGAAGGAACCTACGGCGCTCTGGCTGCGTGGGCCTGGGGCTATCACCGCTGTGTTGATGCTCTTAGCGCCATGGATTGCGTGGATACCGGCCGCATTGCCGTGGGGGGGCATTCCCGCGGAGGCAAGACCACGTTGCTCGCCGGGGCCACCGATGAGCGTATCGCGCTGACCTCGGCCAACAATTCGGGGGCGGGCGGCGCGGGATGCTACCGATGCCAGGGGCCCGACAGCGAAAGGCTCGAAGACAGCTTGAGGGTATTCCCTTACTGGTACGGCCCGCAGCTTAAGGAATTCGTCCATCGGGAGAAGGAGCTTCCTTTCGACCAACACTTCCTGAAAGCCCTGGTTGCCCCACGGGCCTTGTTGACCACCGAGGCGTTGGGCGATCACTGGGCCAACCCCACGGGCACCTGGCAGACCCATCAGGCGGCCTGCGAGGTCTATCGGTTTCTCCAGGCGGAGCAGCGCATCGGCATTTACTATCGCCCCGGCGGCCACGCTCATGGTCTCGAAGACTGGCGCATCCTTATGGATTTCCTGGATTGGCAATTCGCCGGCAGGCCCCGGCGGCACGATTTTGCGGCCAATCCCTTCCCCGAACTGCCCCGAGCTTTTTCATGGAGGGCCCCGACCGGCAGTTGACGGGCGGAGCGCAGGCGCCGAGGCGGTCGATCCCGTGGCCGCGGCCGGCATCCAGATCCGCCTGAACACCTCATGCCCCAGTCGCCGCAGGCGTGCCAGATGTGAACCCGCCCCCTTCACCCGTCCCTTCCCCCCCGTCGGTGGACCGCTCTCCTCGCGCCAGCCTGCCACCCTGGCCCGCCCCTGGCCTCCCGGTCCGCCTGGCCTGCTTACCATTCGTCAGCCCTGGGGCGTGCGGGGCGGGCTTGAGGCCGGCGGGGGGATTCGGGTATTCTGGCCGGCATGAGTATGACAGCACGCGAACTGGCGTTGAAAGTCGGCGGCCATGTGGAAGGGGACGCGGAGCGCGTGATCAAGCAGTGCGCGGCGCGGGAAGATGCCGGCCCCGGAGCAGTGGCCCTGGCCCAGTCGCCGGCGGAGGCCGGCGATGATCGGGCGGTGTGGGTGGTGGCCCCCGGCACGGCCCAGGGGATCAAGGGCAAGACGCTGGTGGTGGTGGATGACCCGGCCTGGGCCTTTCGCGAGGCCCTGGTGGTGCTGCACGGGTTCCGCAGCCATCCGGCCCCCGGCATTGACGAGCACGCCTTCGTGGACCCCACCGCGGTGGTGGGGGAACTGTGTACCCTGCGGCCGTTCGTGTACATTTCGCCGCGTACGCAACTGGGCAAGCGTTCGATCGTGTACCCGCACTGCTACGTGGGCAAAGAGGCGACGATCGGCGACGATGTGGTGCTGTACTCCAACGTGACGGTGTATGACCGGTGTGAGATCGGCAACCGGGTGCAGCTTCACGCGGGCGCAGTGGTGGGCAGCGACGCGGGGGATTGCGTGGTGCGGCAGGGGCGGTCCCTGCGTTTGCCGGTGACCGGCCGGGTGGTGATCGAAGATGATGTCGAGATCGGGGCCAACGCGGTGATCGTCAGGCCGGTGGTGGGCTGCACGGTGATTGTGGCCGGGACCCGGGTCAAGGAGGGGATGGTGGTTCCAGCCGGGTCGCGGCTGGAAGGGTGAGGCGCGTTTTGGGTTTTCGATTTCGGATGTTCAGTTTTCGATTGCCCCGAAACTAGGCGGGGGATAAGTATGGGGTTGCGTGAACGTCGTGAGCGTGGCGCGCGTACCGCGTGCGCATCGCGCCCGGCCCGGTGAAGCGGGCTCTGCAATCGAAAATCGAAAATCAGAAATCGAAAATGAGAACCCGGCTGCCGGTTATTTGGCCGGAGCGGTGTTGGGGGCTGCGGCCGGCTGGCTGGCGGGGGCCGCGAAGGGGTCGGGCGGCGGGTTCTTCTGCAGGGCATCAATCACGGCCTGGGTAAGATTGACGCTATCGTTGTAGGAGAGCACCTGTCCGGCGTCGGCGGCCAGGACGATGCTCAAACCGTGCGCATCCGCCACGCGGCGGGCCACCGGGCGCACGAGGTCCCGGTACTGGGTAGCCATTTGAGCCCGCAGGGTGGCGACCTGGTTTTGGGCCTGGTTGGCGGCGGTGGCGAGCTGGTTGTTGCCCACCGCGATCATCTGGGCCAGTTGTTGCTGCTGCTGGGGGGTGGGGTGCTCGCCGATCTTGCGGCGTTCGGCGTTAATGGTCGTTTCGATCTGGGTTTTGAGGCCGCTCAACTGCACATCAAAATTCTGAGTCTGGGAGCCGAGTCGCTCCTGCATGCGGGTGAGCCAGCCCATGGCCTGGGCGACCTTGTCCAGCTCGACGATGCCGACAGCGCCGGGAGCGGGGCTGGCCGAGCGATTCTCACAACCGAGCGTGGCGGCCAGCAAAAGAACCGGGACGATCAGGCTGGTATGCTTCATAACAGGAGTCCTGGGAGGGGGCCGGATGCCTCGATCTGGAGGGCCAGCATAGGGATATCGAGGGTGGGGGTCAAAACCGCCGGGCCGGGGACGATTGGGATACAGGGATGTCGCGTGAATGGACGAATGAGGCACCGGCCGGGGCCCCCACTGCGCTTGGCCGGCTGCGTCTGTGCGTGCTGGGATCGGGGTCGGGGGGCAACAGTGCGGTGGTCGCGTTGGATTCGGCGGTGTGGATGATCGATCTGGGCTTTGGCCCGCGGACCATCACCCAGCGCCTGGCCCAGGCCGGGCTTTCGCCCAGGGAGGTTTCCGGAGTGTGCCTGACCCACCTGGACCAGGACCATTTCCGGCCGGCGTGTGTGGATTGGTTGCTGGAGCATGGGATTCGGCTGTGGATTTCGCGTTGGCACGTGGATGACCTGATGCGACTGGAGGGGGCGGGCCGGCTGGCCAGCGCCGGTCTGGTCGAGCCATTCGACGGCCGGGGCATCCGGATGGGGGATACGCGCGTGGCTGCG
>JAJXSS010000321.1 GCA_021784455.1 Planctomycetota bacterium | reverse complement strand
GCCCCGGCATGCTCAAGGGGCAGTTGACGTAAGCCCGGCTGAAGTAGACGCCCGCGCGGGCCAGGGCGTCGAGGTGCGGAGTCTGGATGACGGCATTGCCGGCGCAGCCCAGATGATCGGCACGCATCTGGTCCACGCAGAAGATCAGGAAATTGGGGCGGGCATCGGGCGCTGCGGTCATAGGGGATAACCTCGGGCACTGCGGCGTATACCCAGTCTATCGACCAGGTCGGGCCGCGCCTGATCCCGTACGCAGGCGAAACGCCTGGACGAGCCGCGACCGTGAGGAGCGGTCTTTATGAGCGCAGGATTTCAGCGCAGGATCCCCTGCCGGCGCAGAAGTTCCGCCAGGGTCTTGTGGTTGGCCGGCAGGAGCGGGCACAGGGGCAGACGCATCTCGCCGCTGTCCCTGCCCGCCAGGGCCATGGCCGTCTTGATGGGAATGGGGTTGGTTTCCACGAACATGCCGCGGAACAGGGGCAGCAGGTTCAGGTGCAGCTTGCGGGCCTTGGTCCAGTCCCCGTCCAGGGCGGCATGCGTCAGCGCCGCCACCTGCCGCGGGATCAGGTTCGAGAGCACCGAGATCACCCCCCGCCCGCCCACACTCATGATGGGCAGAGTCAGGGAATCATCGCCCGACAGGATGATGAAGTGGCGCGGGCAGGTGGCCGCGATTTCCGAAGCCACATCCAGCGACCCCGTGGCTTCCTTGATGCCGATGATGTTGGGGTGCCGGGCCAGCCGGGCCACCGTGGCCGGCGTCAGGGCCACCCCGCACCGGCCGGGAATGTTGTACAGGATCAGGGGCAGATCCACCCGGTCGGCCAGAGTCATGAAGTGGCGGTACAGCCCCTCTTGCGTGGGCTTGTTGTAATAGGGAACCACCTGCAGCGAGGCATCCGCCCCCACCTGGCGGGCGTGGGCCGTCAGGTCCAGGGCCTCGGAGGTGGCATTCGAGCCCGTCCCGGGAATCACCGGTACCTTGCGCCGCGCGTCGCCCGCGGCCGCCACCACCGTCTCGATGACCGCCCGGTGTTCCTCGTGGCTGAGCGTGGGGGATTCCCCCGTGGTGCCCACCGGCACCAGGCCATCGATGCCCTGGGCGATCTGGAACTTCACCTGGGCCTTGAGTCGCGCAAAATCCACTTGGCCGTGGGCAAACGGGGTGATCATCGCGGTCAGGGCACCTTGGATCATGACGGCAACTCCGGCTCGGGGAAGGCCCGGTACTGTACGAAAAGGGCGCCACGCGGGCAAAAAGGAGGGGCGATGCGGCGGCGGCGGTCCCTGCGGCGGCGCTACGGCTGGCGCAGGGCGAGAATCAATTCCACCTTGCCGATGTGCTCGTTGAGCTGGCGGGCGATATCGGAGGCGGGCACGCCCTTGTCGGCCAGACGATAGACCAACCGGGCCAGGGGATCATCGGGGATGTCCGGCGCGGGCGCGGGAGCCGGTGTGCGTCCAGGGGCGGCCGCCCCGGGCCGCGCCGCGACCGGCCCGGCCGAGGTCAGCTCCCGCAATGTCGCGATGCGGGTTTCGGCCTGCTGGATCAGTTGCTCCAGGTGCGTGGTCCGGCTGTCGAGTTCGGCCGTGAAACGGCGGGTCATCTCCTCGATCTCCGCCGTCAGTTGCGTCAGGTCTTTCTCCAGCCCCCGGGTCTGGCGGGCCCGCTCCAATTCTTCGTGCGGAGTCAGAGGCGGCCGGCCGGGCTGCCCGCGGCGCTGCTGCAGCCACACCACCACGCAGAAAGCCATCAGGGCGACGCCAATGGTCAGCAGAATCGCGCTCAGGCTCAGCGAATCTTGAACAATCAAGAGTAATGGGCCGCAGGGTGGCAGCATGAAACGAGCATCCCACAGGGCCAGCGCCGTCCGGAGGGGCGGAAACCCAGGGTATCATTCAGGCATGGCCGACACGCCAATCATGCCCCAGCAGCACCCCTTCGTCAAAACGCTGGCCGGGGCGCTGAAACGGCGCTGCGGTCTGTCGGGGGGGGCACGCCTGCTGCTGGCCGTCAGCGGGGGGGCCGATTCGGTGGCCTTGCTGCGGGCTTTGGCCGCCCTGCGCCCGGCCCGCACCTGGCGCCTGGATCTGGCCGTGGGCCACGTGCAGCACCACCTGCGTCCCGAGGCCGCCGAAGAGGATGCCCGCTTCGTCGCCGACCTGGCCCGCCACTGGCATCTGCCCTTTCTACGCATGGATCTGGAGGCCGACCAGTGGCGGCAGCCAGGTAATATCGAGGCCCGGGCCCGCCGTCTGCGCTACCGGGCCCTGGTGGAAATGGCCCAGGCGGCTCAGTACGGTTTCATCGCCACCGCGCATCAGGCCGATGACCAGTTGGAAACCCTGCTCATGCGCCTGGTGCGGGGCACTTCCGTGGGCGGCCTGGGCGGCATGCCCTGGCGGCGCAACCTGCGCCCGCCCGCCGGCGGGCCGCCCATCCTGCTCATCCGGCCGATGCTGGCTGTCACCCGGGCCCAGGTCCGCGCGTTTCTCGAACAGTATCACCAGCCCTGGCGCGAAGATCACACCAATAGCGATCTGACCCGCTGGCGGGCCCGCCTGCGGGCCCAGGTGCTGCCGGTGCTGGAACAGATCAAGCCCGGCGCGGCCCTGCGGGCCGTGGCCCTGACCGACCACCTGCGCCAGGTGCGCCGTGTGCTGGCGGGGGCGGTGGATCAGGCGGCCGATCGGGTCAAGGTCGCCTCCGGTCGGTACACCCTGGATCGGGCCGACTTGGGCCGTCTGCCGGCCGTGGTGCTGCTGGGGCTGCTGCGGCGGGAATTGCATCATGCCGGGGTACCGGCCGACCGCTTGGGCCGCCGCCATCTGGGGCCGCTGGCCAGGGCCATCACCGACCAGGCCGGGGGGCGGCGGGTGTTCGGCTTTGCCCGTGGCGTGCGGGCCACGGTGCAGCGCGAGGTGGTGGTGATCGGCCGCTAGGCCCCGGCTGTGGGTCAACGCTGCGTGGCGGTCGCCAGCACGTGCACCCTCAGGATCACCGGCTTGCCGTGGCGCAGAAGGGTGCCCACGACATAGAAATTACCTTGACGATCGCGCGTCGATGAGCCGTAGAGGAGGGCATCATAGAGCACTTCCGGGCCGGAGCCTTTGATCAGGAAGGGGGCGACGGCACACCGGCCGGAAAGGACATCGTAGGCCAGCCACTGGTAGCGCTGCCGGCCGTAGAGATCGGCCTGAGCGCGGGACAAACCATAGAGGATGCGCCGACCGTTGGGTGTGAACAGGCTGGCGGTGTAGGCCGGGCCGCCCGGGTTGAACCAGCCCAGGTCCAGCACCTTGGCCGGGTGGGGGTCCGGTTTGCCATCCTCCTCCGGCAGCGGGGGCTCGATGCGGTATAGGCCACCCTGAGCGGTGGTGAAAAAGATGGAGCGCTCGGCCATTTCCTGAAAGGCCACAATTCCGTGCGAAGCCGTGGGAGAGCCGGTCAGGTAATGAGCCAGCGGGGTCTGGTGCAGCTCGTGCAGTTGACCATCGTATTCGACCAGACTGACGGCCACGCTCCGACCGCCACCGGCGCCGACGGTGGTCCGCAGCCGCGGCACATAAGCGTGACCGCGGTAATCGCAGAGGAAGTTGCGGCTGATGTGCCCACCCACTGACCCCACCACAGTGCGTCGGACTTGGCCACTGCGCGTGTCGTAGCTGTACAGGACGTGGTTGAAATAGCCCAAAGCGAAGATGAAGTGACCCCCGCCGGCCACGGCGATGAGGCCTTCCGGGGCCGCGAAGAGATGCTGCCAGTGCGCCTGCCCGGGCTTGTAACGCCACAGGTGCGATCCCCAGGTGGGCAGCTTCGAGCCGTCCTCCTTCTCCCCGGCCTCATCCATGGAGGCGAAATACAGCCAGCCCTCGGGCCCCTGCACGATGTGGGAGTGGATCTTCATCTGCCGCTGGCCCGGGCGCCCTAGGCCGGCCTGCTTGAGCTCACTGACGGCATCGCCCCGGTCGGTCATCCGGCCCGAGATGGGGTCAAATTCCAGAAGGTGCGCCGAGGGCAGGGCCGTGTGTTCGGCCGTGAGCCCGAACCAGATGTGGCCGCGGCGGTCGCACCCCTCCGAGCCCCACAGCGCACTGGCCCCGGGGAACAGGGGCACCGGGATGGCCGTGACCATCGGGGCGGTGCCGGCCGTAGCCTTGGGCCGGAAGGTGAGATCGAGAATAGGCGGGTTGGGGATGCCGCCCGCCGCGTCCGATGGCGCGATCAGCAGGGCGGCCAGCAGCGCGGCCCACAACGTGAATCGCATCGCCGGACCCTCCCTCATTTGGGGCGTGATCCCGGGAGCCTGCCTAGGCCTGGGGCACGTCCATCTTGCGGACCGGGCGCCGCCAGCGCACCTTCGGGGCCTCGCCCCACATCATTTCCAGGTCGTAATAGGCGCGTGTGGTGGGCTCGAACAGATGCACCACGATGTTGACGAAGTCCAGCACGACCCAGGAGGTATGGCGGTCGGCATCCTTGCCGAACGGGGTCAGGTGGTGTTTCTTCCCCAGTTCCACGACATGCTGGGCCACGGCGCCGATCTGACGGTCGGAGGTACCCGAGGCGATCAGGATGTAATCCGTCACATCGCTCTGGCCGCGGATATCCAGCACCAAGACATCGGTGCAGTGCAGGTCGTGAAGGAGGCGTGCCGCCGCGAGGGCAAAGCGCCGCGTGCGCCGCTCCTGGGTACGGACCGGCGTCTCGTCGGCGCCGGTGGCGTCATCAGCAAGAGAGGAGTCAGGCTCCAGTTCGGCCGGATGATCGCAGGAAGCTGAATCGGTCATGGGATACGAAACGGGCAAAGCGGGTGGGGGCCGCGCCCGACCCCCGATGCAGGGCTAGGAGCGCCGCGGCCCACCGGGGCGCGGCCCACCGGGGCGGAAACCACCGCCGGGCCGCTTGGGGCCGCCGCTGCGGCTGGGCGGGCCCCCGCGCCGGCCGCCCATGGGCTTGACGGGGGCGGGGATCAGGCCCGAGGCAATCTGCTGGCGCTTGATGCTCTTGCGCATGGCGCGGCGGCGGCGCTCCGAAGGCTTCTCATAGTAGCTCTGCCGCTTGACATCCTTGGTCAAGCCCTCTTTCTCGCAGAGCTTCTTGAACCGCCGCAGCATCTGCTCGACCGACTCGCCCGCACGCGCTTTGATCCGAATGGCCATGAGTTCCTCTGTAGGTTCTGGTCCTCAACTGGGAAGCCGAACATTATTGACCAAAGGTGCCGGGATTGCAACCCGCCAGACATTTCCAAACGCAGGGAGGTCTGCCAATAATTCCGGTCGGGGTGCCCCTGGCGGCCCGTCTTGGGGAGACCGGTGGATTTCGGCTGCTCGGAGCCTGGGTCTGCGCAGACGCGGACCCGTGGCCCCCGAAAATCCCGGCCGACCGGGCGCAGGGCGAACGCAGATAGGCCTCGGCGGCCACCCGAGGCCCACGGGGAGCGTGCCAGGGGGAGGGCTACCAAAGCTCCTCTTGTCGCAGGCCAGGGGCCTGTCTCCCCGGGGGAGGCGACGGCCTGGGACAGCAGGAGGAGGCCAGCGGTGCAAAGGGTCAGGACCGGCAGGAGGAGGGGGGGGATGGCGCCGAAACCGGGGCGTGGGGGCAGGGCGGGGGCGGGGTGGGGAATCTATGATTCT
>JAJXSS010000320.1 GCA_021784455.1 Planctomycetota bacterium | reverse complement strand
GGGGGGGGGCGGGGGGGGGGGGGGGGGGGGGGGGGGGGGGGGGGGGGGGGGGGGGGTGGGGGGGGGGGGGGGGGGGGGGGGGCAGATGGCTGGGGGTCCAGGCCTGGCGCCGGTGTACGGCCGGGGGAAGCAGTCAATAAAAGGTACGCGTACCTATATACCGCGTGTTCTGCTGTCAGTTTGCGGGCAGGGACAAACGGACCCGGTAGTACGTCTGCACCGACCGCCGCCGTGATCTGAAGGGCAAGTGCGGCCAGCGATACGCCGTGCCGGCCGGGCTGGTGGAACGGCACGTCATCGGGCTGATCGCCCAGCGTCTAAACTGCACCGCCTTTTGCCAGCGAAGTTACCCTCTGGCTTTCACCATCCGCTTCAGTTGTCGCCCCGCCTCCTCCATCCACCTTCGCCTTTGAATCCTGCTACATCCTCAACAACGCAACCGGCTCGCATTCTCTGCGTTAGCCTTGTCCTTACAGGACCAAGTGGTATACTGCGCCTGGACCGCTCGGGGATGGTCCCCGGGCACTTCTCACCGGGTGAATCGAGCCTGAATGGTGGCTTGGTGTGTGAAAATGGGGAATCTGGTGGCCAGCTATGTCCCGCCAGTCATCGTCCGCCCACCCTATCTTTAACTTCTACCGTCTGCTCATTGACTTGATTCGCTCGATCTTGGCGGTGCCCACACAACTCGACGCATGGGCAGAGTCCACCAGAGAGAAGTAACGGGAGAGGCCGAACATCAAAACACCTGTGGACTCCAACTTCTGAGTACCGGCGCGTTCGAATTTTGGAGATGCTCATGAGCACCCAATGGTTCTATAAGCGAAATGGTCAGCAATGCGGCCCAGTGTCCGCTACGGAACTGAAGAGCTTGGCTGACGCCGGCCAACTAGCACCTTCTGATAAGGTATGGCGGGAAGGTTTGAGGGGTTGGGTGGAGGCCGGTCGAGTAAAGACTTTATTTGCTACCGTCGGCCACGTTTCAACTTCAGCGACGGCTATCGGAAACGCAAATGCGCCAAGGGGCGATCCAGTAGCTGTGCCTGGAAATGACCTGAAGGTGCTTGCCGAGATTCGTTCTAAAGCAGTTCCATCTGCGAGTCACAGCCTTTTACGTCGTTACTGGCCAGCCGTCCTCGTGCTTAGTGTGCTGATCGGAATGGCACTGATCTTTAGCATCAGGGGTGTGGCACACAGCATTAGTGCAGGCGGCCTTTTCCGAGGAGGCACAAGCTCTTCGACACATGCTGAGGATTGGATCGCTTTCCTCCACGATCTGGGATATGGTGAACCACAATCACCGCCGGAAGGACACGCGCTTTCGATATATACAGTTCGTGCAGCCAAGTATGGATCGCGGGAGGCCTATGAGACTGCGGCCAGACATGGAGAATTCTCATTGCGCGATTTGTATGAGAAATCAGAGGGATTTCGGAGCAAGCTGGCGCATCGCAGCTTTTATCTGGAGGTCGCTGGGAGGCAAAGTCAACTGGAAGCGCATGTGACTAACTGGAGAGATGGCAAGGCAGACGTCGTTGCCACGGTACCCTTTGAGTTGGATAAGGCGTCTGGATTACCTGATTGCAGATTAAGTCAGGTATCGTACTTTAATCCTGCATTTTTGACGAAGAGAGGCACACTTCAACCATGCGATCCTCGGCTTGTACCTCAGATTCGCATGCAAGATGGCATTATATATTTCAAGAGAAGCAGCTTTACGACGATAACCATTTCTCTACCAATGCCATCCGAGGAAGCCGATTCATACTCGTTAATGCGTTCTGGTGGCGAGTTGAAGGTAAGGTGTATCTTCCGCGGCGTCACTTATTTAGGACCTGACGTCGTCATTCCTAGACACGTGTTGTATTACCGCGAGAAGGCTCTGGACCTTTTTGGTAGTGATGCTCTGGACGCGGCGTTCGACGTCGGAAGCAATGGCAGCCCTGAAGTACCAGACGTGTTTGAAACTGTAACCACGGATACCACCGATTACGTTCGAGCCACCCTTATCGGCTGGGACATCGTTGGCAATAACGGCAAGGTGCTCGACCACCAGCGTGCCCCAGACGTACCTCCTGTCCAACAGTCAGGTGTTACATACACGCCACCTGCCCAACCGATGCCGGCCGCGCGGTCGTCGGCCAACAGTCTTCCCTCCAGAGTGGGCGACACCTGGACCAATTCACTGGGCATGAAGTTCGCCTATATTCCTCCCGGCACATTCCAGATGGGTTCGCCGGCCAGTGAAGCGGGGCGGGGCAAGGATGAAACCCAGCACCAGGTGACGCTGACCCGGGGGTTCCTGATTCAGACCACGCCGGTGACTCAGGCCCAGTGGCAGGCAGTGATGGGCACCGGCATCACGGAACAACGCAACAAAGAAATCCCATCCTGGCCACTTTTCGGCACAGGTGACGACTACCCGATGTATTACATTTCCCGGGACGAGGCCCAGGAGTACTGTCGCAAGCTCAGCGCCATGGAGGGCAAACATTACCGCCTGCCCACAGAGGCCCAGTGGGAGTATGCCTGCCGGGCCGGGAGCACCAGCCGCTACTACTTTGGTGACAATGAGAACCAACTGGGGAAATATGGATGGTACAGCGGTAACAGCGGGAACCAAACGCATCCCGTGGGGCAGAAGAAGCCCAACGCCTGGGGCCTGTACGACATGAGCGGGAATGTCTGCCAGTGGTGCAGCGACTGGTATAGGGATTATCCTGCCGGCGCCGCCACGGGGCAGTTCTTTGTGTTGCGAGGTGGCTCGTGGCGCGACGGTCCCGAGGGCTGCCGCTCGGCCTGTCGCTTCGGGTACTCGCCTGGTACCCGGGACGGCGGCGTCGGGTTCCGGGTCGTGCTGGACTTATTTGAATAGCCCTTTGCTCTTTGGCTCTTTGGGCCTTTGTCTTTTCTTCTTTGCTCTTTCAAGACCGAGCGCAGCGAGGTCTTGGGATTTTGGAAAAACAGCGGGTCTTCCGTCATGTACCAGGAACTTAAAGTCATTTCCGACTTCTACGACCTGATGCTCTACCTGATCCAGCGGATCGAGAAGTTCCCAAGGCATCACCGCTACAGTCTGGTTATCACCCGACCATGGGGTAGTGTCAAGTTTCTTGCGCACATTGCTGGGGAAGATTGACTCAGCGCGAGCTGGGACGGCTGCTGAACAAGCCCCAGTCCTGGATCCACAACTGTGAGACCGGGAACCGCCGGGTGGACGTGGCCGAGTTCATCTCGTGGTGCAAGGCCTGCCGGGTGGACGCCGACGACAGTTTTCGACGGTTCCGGGTCCAGGCCGAGAGATGACCGGGGGATGCTCTCAGCCGGCAACACCACAGGTTCCCGGCTTCTGCTTAAGCCGCATTTCCACGGTTGACCACCATTCCGGTATCGGCCAGGCCAATGACTGAGTCAGGTCTCAGGTCTGGCCAAGGCCATTTTCGGATGGCCCATCCTGACTGCCGGCCACGCTTCGTCTCATCCATCACCCCATGTATCACCCCAACCCTAACCGCCCCCACAGGGCGAGGAGCTATCAACATGCCACTGTCGATCAATGTCGGTCTGTCCCGCAAGGCTTCCAAGAACTACCAGTCCACCGGTGTGTCCATCAACGTCACCGCCGAGCTGGACCAGGCCCTCCTGGCCCGGCCCGAGGAACTGCAGCAGCAGATCGACGACCTGTACGCCCAGGCGGAACAGGCCATCCAGCGGCAGGTCCAGAGTTATGACGGACCCGCGTCCGGTCAGCTCCGACCGGCCAATGGCCAAGCACGCCCCCGGAATGGGGCTGCGACGCCGGCGCGGCTCTCTGCCCGCTCCAACGGCAACGGTAATGGCCGCAGCACGCCGGCCGGGGCCACCGAATCCCAGCGCCGGGCCATCGACGCCATCGCCCAGCGCCTGGGCCTGGATGCGGCTGCGGAAGTCCAGCAGGAGTTCGGCCTGGACTTGGACCGCCTGACCATCCGCCAAGCCTCCCAGGTCATCGACCACCTC
Organism: Planctomycetota bacterium; assembly: GCA_021784455.1. Lineage (GTDB taxonomy): Bacteria > Planctomycetota > Phycisphaerae > Phycisphaerales > Phycisphaeraceae > JAJXSS01. The sequence goes on along the minus strand of JAJXSS010000320.1, from coordinate 1,650 downwards.
AAGGCCCTGGCCCCCCGCCCCCGGAATGGGGCTTAACGGGGCTGGTTCGGCCATTCACTCATCTACAACCCAGGAGAAACCACCATGACCACGACCCTGACCCGGCCGCGTGCTTCCATGCCCACACCTGCTTCGCCCACTTCCGGGGGCGGGGGCGGGGGACGGCCCGCCAACCGTGAGGCCCTGGCTCTGACCGGCCGGGACTACATCAGCCACAGCCAGTTGGCCAGCTTCCGCAGTTGCCCGCGCAAATTCGCCTTCAGTTATGTAGAGCAGGCCAAGCCGGCCTTCCAGGCCTCCAGCCTGCTTTTCGGCTCGGCCATGCATGCGGCCTTTGAGGCCCACTTCCGGGCCCAGTTGGAGGGCCTGAAGACCGATGCCGGGGGCCTGCTGCACGTATTCATGGACACATGGCAGGCCGAGTGCGAAAAGGCCGGAGTTCCGGGGGTGCCCATCCGGTTTAACAAGAATGAGGACATGTCCAGCCTCACCAGCCAGGCCCAGCGCATGATCGAAGCCTTCCTGGTAGCACCCTTGTCCCGCCCTGTGGGCCAGATCGTGGGCATCGAGGAGTCGTTCCGCGTGATGCTCGATCCGGCTCTGCCCGATGTGCTGGCCCGGGTGGACCTGGTGACCCAAACCCCCGGCAGCCTGCATGTGGTGGATCTGAAAACCAGCCGCAGCAGGTGGACCCCGGAGCGGGCGGCCGAAGGGGCGGAGCAGTTACTTCTCTATGGCCGAACTATCCGAGGGATGTCGCAGGCTGTGGGCCTGCCGGTACAACTGCACTTTGCCGTGCTGACTAAGAACAAGAAGCCCCAGGTGCAGATCCTGGATGTGCCCTGCGATGAAAGCCGTTTGGCCGCCGTACGCGACACGGTGGCCAGCGTCTGGCGGGCGGTCCGGAGCGGTTCCGGTTCCAGTTCCGGGGGCGGTTCCGGGGGCGGGGGTGGGGGTTATTTCGCCAACCCCTCGCCCATGCACTGCAGCCTGTGCCCGTTCCGGGACCGGTGCCCGGCGTTTGGCGGTAGAGCATCGGTCACGGTACCGCAGGCTATCCCTGGTACCGCTGACGATCTGCCCATCTAAGTCCATTTACGTCCTGTTCCCCCAACCTTCCGGGGGGCGTGTCGATCTGAAACCTTCAACCATGAACCGCCTGGCCCCCAGGCGGCAAGGAGAATCTCTATGTCCATCATCCCCATGCAGCATTTGAGCCGGTCCGAGTGCGCCCTGTTGGGCAGCAACATCCTGGCCGCCCGCCGCGGCCGGCCCCGCTGGACCCACCTCAAGCGGGGGCGCCGCCGTGCCCCGGGAGATAGGCCAAGGCATCCAGCAGACCCTGGCAGCGGCCCCTTGAACCATTCCAATGGCTCTCAGGAGTGAGAATCCCGGGTCGCATCAGATTATGGTACGCGTACCTAATACCTTGACATCCCAATTCTGGGCCTTCATCCGTACCTTCAAGTAAGCGCTGTCCCCAGGCCTCTGGTCCCTGAAGCCAAATGCCGCCGCCGGATCCGGTGGTGGGCGAAGCCAGGGCAATCCGTAAGCCGCCGCATTGTCTCGCAGGGGATGGCACGCCCCAGCTGTCCGTTCAAAAAAGCAAAACCCCGCCGCAGTCCGTGAGGACTACGGCAGGGCTTCCGG
>JAJXSS010000319.1 GCA_021784455.1 Planctomycetota bacterium | reverse complement strand
TGTTGGGCTTGTGGCTGCCGGCGGGCGAGACCCCTTCATATTTGAAGTAGATGCGTGCCGGCGTCTGAAGGATCTTTTCCAGCCGGCGGGCCCGGATCAGCGGACTGGGCCGCCAAAGGCGGTAGATATCGAGGATTTCTCCCGGGATATCGACCCACCGCTCGGTGGTGGTTTCGTGTTCCAGAATGGCATCGCAGAACAGCGGCTGCATGTCCGCCGGGGTAATCGGCTGGCTGGTGACCGGGTGCAGCATGTCCGGCACGGGGGCGGCCAGGTCCGCCTTGAGGTTGTACCAGCGGGAGGGAATGGACTTTTCATCCAGCAGATATTTCGTGGTCTGGGACAAGGGGGGCACTCCTTACAGCTTCGAGCCTGACATTGAAGCATGAAAACCCGCCCAGGCCAAATGCGGCGCGACCCGGACGAAGCGCTCGTCCCGGCGTCATAGGGGGCGCGAAGTCTTCGCAACGCACCGCCAACCCCTGCCCCGTTGGCCGCTGGCCCCGCCGACCGACGTTGGCTTAAGGCCACAGGCCGCGTGGCGTGGGAGCAACAGACTCCCGTCCGTGACCGACCGGCTACCACCCGTCCGGAATATCATTAAGTATCGGATACATGGAAACTTAGCGAGTCCCCGGGGAACGGGGCCAGAGTGTGGTACATCGGTTGCATCCTTTCTCGTGTCGCCCGGAGATGTCGGGCGGGTGGGCCGCGTGTGAAGGGCCCATCTGAGACCCGGCCAGGGAAATGGGCAGGCAGGGGCCTGCCAGGACACTGAGAACTCCACCGGCCCGGCGGGGCGGCCGGTGGGGCCTTCGGTGCCCAGCGAGCCGTCCGGGGGTGGGTCGCTCAGGGAAAAGAGGAAGACACCATGATCAGGAAAATCACATCCCTCGCGCTGGTGGCCGGCCTGCTGGCCGGCGCCGGCGCGGCCTTCGCCGGCAACGGCTGCGTGGAGATCATCCGCGGGGGTCAGCCCGCTCCGGAAGCTCAGGTTCGTGTATGGCGGGTGGATGCCCATCGCCCCGGTGAAGCCTACCTCGTGGAGCGGCCGGTGGTGGACCCGGCGCTGACCGTGGGTCGGGCCCTGGCCCAGCAGCCGATTTGGCCGTGGCTGGTCGAGGTCCACCTCGGCACCACCGTGGTCTATCTGGACCCGGACCAGGCATACGAATACGAACATCCCTATGGGGGCACGGCCTCCCTGGATGAGAACAACCTGCTGGTGCGGGCCCTGGCCCTGTGGCGCAACGTGAACGGCAACCGGGCCCAGATCATCTATGGGGCTCCGCCTCGGCCTCACGGCTCGACGGCCGAGTTGCCCCGGCCCCGCTTCATCCTCGAAAAGCCCACGTTGCAGGAGCAGCCGGGCCCGGCCGACCAGATTCCCAACCTGCCCCAAAGCCCGGCCGATATGCCGCGCCAGGTGGCCCAGGGCCCAACCGGTCCGGCCATGAACTGATCAACCCTGGCGCAGGCCGGCGCTTTGCCTGCCGGCCTGCCGCCCCAAGCCCCTGATCGAGCGCGTCCGGTGCCATCCTCTGGCCCGGCGCGCTTTTTTCATTGGTTTCAGCTACCCCAGCGTCTTGACCAGGTGATAAAAGGCGAAGTGGGCGGCGCGGGTCACGGCCACCTCGCGGTAGTCCATGCCCCGCAACATCTCCAGGGCATGGCCATTGTGTTGTTCGACCACCAGGGACACCTTGTTCAGTCGGCACTCGGCGGCGCGGCGCTCGGCGTAGCGCAGGAGCTGTCCCCCGATGCCCAGGCCACGATACTCGGGCAACACGGCCCAGGCGGCAATATGGAACTCGTCACCCTGGCACACGTGCATGCGACTGAAGGCCCTCAGCCCGCCCAGCAGACGCGGCAGCCCCGGCCAGCCGTTGGCCCGGGCGGCCGCCCACAGCGTACGCAGGGCCAGCCCCGGCGCCCGGGCCGCGGGGCAGGTAAGGATCAGTCCCGCCGGCCGGGTCTCCGCCTGGGCGACACGGGCATAGCGGAAACTCAAACGGTTGCCTGCCCCGGCAAACAGGCAGTGCAGCAGTGTCTGGACCCGGGCCTCCTGGTTCAGGCCGCACATCGGGCCCAGCCAAGGCAGGGCCTGGGACAGCAGCTCAGACGCAGGATCCGTGTCATCCAGGCGTGCCGGCCGGAGGGCCGCGGCCGCGTGGAGGAGGGTTGGCATGGCCATACCGACAGCGTCGCTTTCCGAATCAGTCGCGCCGGCAGCCGCACGGGTGCAGGTGGGCACCTGCCTCCCGGGGCACTGGATTCCGGCCCAGGATCAGTTGGACAACCCCCAAGGCCCGCCCCAGGGGCGCGGCACACGCCGCCACCGGTTTTCACCATACCCATGCCCCGGCCCCAGAGCAACGCCGCATGGCCATGGGGGGAACGCTCGGCTGTCGCGGGTGCGGATCCAGGTCGCACCCGCGCCGTGTTCCCACGTGCAGCGCGATAGCCGCGCAAGGTCGCGGCCGCTATACTCACGGCTTGTGGCGGCCCGGCGGCAGCGGGGCCGCGTGCAGCGCGTAACCTGGGCCAATCTCCCGCGTCGGTGCGTCCGGCGCGGGGGTCTTTTTTTTGAGGCGGGGAGTCAACAGTTTCCCAGATCCCGTGCCGGTGGTCCGGCGGCGGGGCCCTGATGAAGGAAGCGGGGTGCGAAATGCCCTTTCGTCCTGCGGATGTGATCCCCAAGAATCTGGCCGGCATCCGGCGGCGCACCGGGCAGACGGTGACGGCGTCCCCGCTGCTGACGGAGCTTTCGCAGGCCGACGCGGCCGCCGTGCTTCAGCGCATGAAGACCTCCAATGCCGGGCTGACCCAGGAGGAGGCCGAGCAGCGGCTGGAGGAATACGGTCCCAACGTGGTGGGGCAGGAAAAGCGCAGCGGCGTGCTGGGGCTGTTCATCCGGGCGTGTCTGAATCCGCTGGTGATTCTGCTGACTCTGCTGGCCATCGTTTCCGGCCTGACGGGGGACTACCGAGCCGCGACGGTCATGGCCCTGATGGTGGTGCTGGGGGTGGTGCTGCGCCTGGTGCAGGAGGCCAAGGCCGACCAGGCGGCGGCCAAGCTCAAGGCCATGATCAGCGTGACGGCGACGGTGTTCCGCGATGGCAAGGCGCTGGAGGTGCCCCTGGGCCAGCTCGTGCCCGGGGATGTCGTGAAGCTGGCCGCCGGAGACATGATCCCCGCGGATGTGCGGCTGCTGTCGTGCAAGGACCTGTTCGTGATTCAGGCCAGCCTGACGGGGGAATCCCTGCCTGTGGAGAAGTTCGATGCGGTGGAGGCGGGTGATGGCAAGCAGGTGATCGAGCGGCGCAACATCTGCTTTCTGGGCACCAGCGTGGAGAGCGGCTCGGCCCTGGGCGTGGTGGTGGCCTCGGGCCCCCGGACCTACCTGGGCGGCATGGCCAAGGCGATCGTCAGCCAGCAGGTGGTGACCAGCTTCGACAAGGGCATCAACAAGTTCACCTGGCTGATGATCCGGTTCATGCTGGTGATGGTGCCGCTGGTGTTCGTCATCAACGGCATCGACAAGGGCAACTGGCAGGAGGCGTTCTTCTTCGCCCTGGCCGTGGCGGTGGGGCTGACGCCGGAAATGCTGCCCATGATCGTGACGGTGTGCCTGTCCAAGGGGGCCCTGGGCATGAGCCGCAAGAAGGTGATCGTCAAGCGGCTGAACGCGATCCAGAACTTCGGGGCCATGGATGTGCTGTGCACGGACAAGACCGGCACCCTGACCATCGACCGGGTGATTCTGGAGAAGTACTGCGATGTGGTGCGCAAGCAGGATGAGAGCGTGCTGGAGCTGGCCTATCTGAACAGCTATTTCCAGACCGGCCTGAAAAATGTGCTGGACCGGGCGGTGCTGGAACACCGTGACCTGGCCGAGGAACTGGTGGTCAGCAAGTACAGGAAATTTGATGAGATTCCCTTCGATTTCCAGCGCAAGGTGATGTCCGTCGTTGTCGAAACGCCCACGGGCGGGCACCGGATCGTCTCGAAAGGGGCCCCCGAGGAGATCTTCAAGCGCTGCACCCAGTTTGAGCTGGAAGGCGAGCTGTACCCGATGGAGCAGCTCCTGATCGACGAACTCAAGGAGGAGTACGAGAACCTCAGCGCCGACGGCTTCCGCGTGCTGGCCCTGGGCTATCGGGATGTGGAGCCCAAGGCGGCCTACGGCCGCGACGATGAGGCCAACCTGGTGCTGCGCGGGTACATCGCCTTCCTGGACCCGCCCAAGGACACGGCGGCGGCAGCCATCCAGGCCCTGCAGAGGCACGGCGTGACCGTCAAGGTCATCACCGGCGACAACGAGCTGGTCAGCCGCAAGATCTGCGGCGAGGTGGGCCTGTCCACCGACCAGATCCTGCTGGGCGCCCAGGTGGAGGCGATGAGTGATGACGATCTGGCCGCCCAGGCCGAAACGATCACGCTGTTTGCCCGCATGGCGCCGGCCCACAAGCAGCGGGTGATCAAGGCCCTGCAGAGCCGCCGGCACGTGGTGGGCTTCATGGGCGACGGCATCAACGACGCCCCGGCCCTGCGCCAGGCGGATGTGGGCATTTCGGTGGACACCGCGGTGGACATTGCGCGGGAATCGGCCGATGTGATCCTGCTGGAAAAGAGCCTGATGGTGCTGGAGGAGGGCGTGCTGGAGGGCCGCAAGGTCTTCGACAACATCCTCAAGTACATCCGCATGGGGGCCAGTTCCAACTTCGGCAACATGTTCAGCGTGCTGGGCGCCAGTCTCTGGCTGCCCTTCGTGCCCATGGCGCCCATGCAGATCCTGACCAATAACCTGCTCTATGACTTTTCGCAGGTGCCCATCCCCACCGACAACGTGGATGCCGAGCAGGTCTCGCGTCCCCGGCCGTGGTCGATGGACCAGATCGCCCGGTTCATTGTCTTCATCGGCCCCATCAGTTCAATCTTCGACTACACCACCTACTGCCTCATGTGGTTCGTGTTCAAGTGCAACGATGCGGCCATGCGCTGCCCGCCCGAACTGGCCAAGACCGCCAGGGAGTGGGCCCGCCTGGCCCACATCCAAGGCGCGGATGCGGCGAACTTTGCCTACCGCGCGGCCCTGTTCCAGACCGGCTGGTTCGTCGAGTCGCTGGCCACCCAGACGCTGATCATCCACGTGATCCGCACCAACAAGATCCCCTTCGTGCAGAGCCGGGCGAGCTGGCCCCTGATGGTGACCAGCGCCCTGGTGATGGCCCTGGGCATGTGGCTGCCCGTGTCGCCCATCGGCACCTGGCTGGGCTTTGTGCCGCTGCCGCACGCGTACTGGGGCCTGCTGGCGGCGACGCTGCTGTGCTACATCGTCCTGACCCAGGTCGTCAAGGCCTGGCTGCTTCGACGCGGGTGGATCTGAAGAGAAGTTTTGGGTTCCTATCAGTCATGTTCGACCGGCTGGTTGGAGGGGGGCCATCCACTATGGGCGGATGGAGGCCTGTCATTTCCGAGCGATTCTATCAGCCATTTCTGCTGGTACAGCAGGGTGGTGTTTGATGTCTCGGGAACCTCAGCGCCCGGGCGGGCGCCTTGCCGCAGGTAGATAATGAAATTGGCTTTGCCATCGACGCCGACTTTGGCCATTTGAGCCCAGAGGTATTGATAAGTCTGTCTCATCGCCGGAAAATCGCGATACGTTGGCGGCATTCCTCCCATGAACACAAGGACGACTTTGTCATGTTCCTTCGCCCAACGTGCGAT
>JAJXSS010000318.1 GCA_021784455.1 Planctomycetota bacterium | reverse complement strand
GAAGATGGTCATTGATGACCCCGAAGTGCGTGCTTTGGTCAAGGGCTTGGCCGCCCGCATCGACGCGATTACCCATGATCGCCAGCCCCCCATCTTTTCTCCGGCGCCGGGAGTCGCGGCCTCCCAACCGGCGGCCATCGCCCCGGCCCACTGACAGGCAAGCCGTCGGCCGGCCCCAAGGGGTGTCGTGATGAAGAACGAATTCGCCGCTGAGGCGCACGATCCCATCCTGGATTCCATCTCCGACGGGGTGTTCACCGTCGACAACCGCTGGCTGGTGACCTCGTTCAACCGGGCGGCCCAGCAGATCACCGGCGTTCCCAGGGGCCAGGCCATCGGGCGGCGCTGCTGCGATGTTTTTCGCGCCAGCATCTGCGAAGGTGCCTGCGCCTTGCGCCAGACGCTGGAAACCGGCCGCCCCATCGTCAACCAGACCGTCTACATTGTCGATGTCCGGGGCCGGCGTATTCCCATCAGTATCTCCACAGCCATCCTGCGGGATGCCTCGGGTCAACCCATAGGCGGGGTGGAAACGTTTCGCGATTTGAGCGTCGTGGAAGAATTGCGCAAGGAGTTGCACGCCACCTACAGCTTTGCCGACATCATCGGCCACAGCCCGGCCATGCGGCGGCTGTTCGTCCTTCTGCCCCAGGTGGCCACCAGCGACAGCAGCGTGCTCATCGAGGGCCCCAGCGGCACCGGCAAGGAGCTGTTCGCCCGGGCGCTCCATAACCTTTCCAAACGCAAATCCCGGCGCTTCGTAGCTATCAACTGCGGAGCCTTGCCCGACACCCTGCTGGAATCGGAACTCTTCGGCTACAAGGCCGGGGCCTTTACCGATGCCCGCAAGGACAAGCCCGGCCGGTTCGCCCTGGCCCAAGGGGGGACGATTTTCCTGGACGAGATCGCCGACGTGTCCCCGGCCATGCAGTCGCGCTTGTTGCGGGTGCTGCAGGAGCGGATTTACGAGCCCCTGGGAGGCATCGAGCCGGTCCAGGCCAATGTGCGTCTGGTGGCGGCGACCCATGCGGATCTCCAGGAGCGAGTGCGGCGAGGCAGGTTCCGGGAAGATCTGTATTACCGGATCAACGTCGTACGCCTGCAACTGCCGGCCCTGCGCGACCGGCGCGAGGACATCCCGCTCCTGGTTGACCACTTCATCCACCGCTTCAACCATCTGAAGGAGAAGGACATCGCCGGTGTTTCGGAGGCCGCGATGGCGCCGCTGCTGGAGCATGATTATCCGGGCAATGTGCGTGAACTGGAGAACATCATCGAGCACGCCTTTGTGCTATGCCCCTCGGGATTGATTCAGCCCGAGCATTTGCCGGCTTCTTTGTGCAAGCACACCTCGCTAACGGCGCCGCGCGGTTCGGCCGCGACCACGCTCAAGGATATGGAAGCGCTGATGATCCAGGATGCCCTGCGCAAGCACCAGGGCAACCGACAGGCGGCGGCCCGCACGCTGGGCATCCACCCGGCCACGCTGTTCCGCAAGGCCAAGACCATGGGCATCCCGCTGCCCGATCAGGATGGCCGACACCACCGGCAAGGATGATGCAAAATGCGACTGTAAAGATAATGTACAGTTGCGCTATGCAATTCTATCTTCGCGGCCTTCCGCGGCTCGCATATCTGCAAGTTATTTAATAACAGACATATATATGTATGACAGTGGCTTGCTGATGGCTTGGCATCGGCTTCGCATATCTCCAAGCTATGTTGATAGCAGTTCCCATTTGGGAAGGCCGGGTGTCGCCCGTGTTTGATGTGGCTCAGCGTCTGGTGCTGAGCGATGTCGAAGCGGGCCGGGTGGTCAATACCACAGAACTGGCCATGCCGTCGCCGGGGCTTCTGGGGCGGGTGGAGTTCTTGGCCCGGGAGAAGGTGGAAGTGCTCTTGTGCGGAGCGATCTCCGGCTGCGTGCGGAATGTGCTTTACGACCACGGCATTCGCGTGGTGCCTTGTGTCTGCGGCCCGGTGGAACAGGTGGTCCAGGCGTTCCTGGAGAACCGGCTGGTGGAAGAAGGACTGGTCATGCCCGGCTGCGGCTGCGGCCGGGGTGCAGGTCGTGGCCGGGGTTTGGGCCGCGGCGGCGGGGCGCGGCGTCAGGGCCGGGGTTGGTGTGGAAACCGCCGGGGAACAGAAAGGACCGAATCATGAAGGTTGCCATCAGTGCCAGTGAGCCGGGAATGTCCGCGAGTGTTGATCCGCGATTTGGACGGGCCCACTGCTTCGTCGTGATCGACTTGGAGAGCGGGGCGTTGGCCACAAGCGACAACACGATCAGTCAGTCGGCCGCCCACGGGGCGGGGATCCAGGCCGCCAAGACGGTAGTGGAGGCCGGGGCCCGGACGGTAATTACCGGCAAAGTCGGGCCCAAGGCCCTGGCCGCCCTTCAGGCCGCCCACGTGGATGTTTACCAATGTTCCGGCGGCACTGTGCAGCAGGCCGTGGAGCGGTGGTGGAAAGGGAGTCTGACGAAAGTAACGGCCGCCACGGTGTGACCGGGTCAAACGTGCAACGCCGGCCGCGTGCCGGCCACCAGGGAGTAAGCGATCATGCCAGGATTCAATGGAACAGGACCGAGGGGACAAGGTTCGCGTACGGGACGCGGTATGGGCCGCTGCGCCCCCGGAATCGCCCCCGGAATGGTCCCCGGGATTGGCCCCGGAAGCGCGGCATCGGGGGGACCGTCATGTGGCCGAGGCCGGCGACGTCTGCGCCTGGGCAGGGGGGCTGTCCGCGGTGCGGCCGGGCCCGTGAATGCGGATTCCGCCAGCACCGCCCCGCGCTCCAGCCTGCTGGCTTCGGGCCAGGAGGTTGCGGAACTTAAGCAGCAGGTCCAGGTACTGACCCAGGCGGTGCAGGCGTTGACTGAGGACCTCAAGAAGGCGCAGCCATGAGAATCGCGGTGGCCAGCGGCAAGGGCGGGGCGGGCAAGACCACGATTGCCACCAGCCTGGCGGTGATTGCGGCCGAGCGCGGGTTGACCACGACCTTCCTCGACTGCGATGTCGAGGAGCCCAACGGCCACCTCTTTCTGCACCCGGCGCTGTGCCAAAAACAGGTGGTCAATGTGCCCGTGCCCCAGCTTGATGAAAAGACCTGCCGCGACCACGGTGTGTGCGGCCGCTGCGGCCAAGCCTGCCACTTCAGCGCCATCGTGTGCCTGGGCGATGTGGTCGTGGTCAATCCCGACCTTTGCCACGGGTGTGGGGCCTGTATCCTGGCCTGCCCGGCCAACGCCCTGAAGGAGGTGCCGCATCGCACCGGAGTGGTTGAATCCGGCCAGGCGGGGGCCCTGCGCTTTGCCCAGGGCCTGCTCGATGTGGGCCAGGCCATGGCCAGCCCGGTCATCCGCCGCGTTAAAGAGTGGGGTGCGCAAGAGGTTCCGGCGGGTCTGACGATCGTGGATGCTCCCCCCGGAACGGCCTGCCCCACCGTGGAAGCAGTGCGAGGCAGCGACTTTGTGCTTCTGGTGGTCGAGGCCACCCCGTTTGGCTTGCACGATGCTGCGCTGGCGGCGGACACGCTTGAAGCCCTGGGCGTGCGTGCCGCCGCGGTTCTCAACCGGGTGGACCGCTTCGTCGAGGCCGGCCGCGGGATCACCGAATTCGGGGGGGCCATTCTCCGGGGGACGATGCCGGTTCTGGCTCGGATCCCCGCAGATCGGCAGGTGGCCGAGGCCTATGCCCGGGGCCAGATGCCCATCGGCGTGGTTCCGCGGTTCCGGCAGGCTATGGAACGGCTGCTTACCCGCCTGCTGGAAGTGGCGCGAAGGGAGGCGGCATGAAGGAGCTGGTGGTCATCAGTGGCAAGGGGGGAACGGGAAAAACATCGCTGGTGGGGTCGTTTGCGGCCCTGGCCGGGTCGGCGGTTCTGGCCGATTGCGATGTGGATGCTTCGGACCTGCCGATCATCCTGGACCCGCAGGTACGGGAACGCAGCGATTTCTTGCAGGGCCATCATGCCCGGGTAAGCGCCGATACCTGTGTCGGCTGCGGGGTCTGCCAATCGGTGTGCCGCTTTGATGCCATACGCGGCGACGGCCCGGCCAATACCTTCAGCAAGCGAACGTTTCGCGTGGACCCGTTGGCCTGTGAAGGCTGCGGGGCATGTCAACAGGTCTGCCCCCGGAATGCCATTGCTCTGGAACCCGTGCTTGCAGGCCAGTGGTTCATCTCGGCCACACGCTTTGGCTTCATGGTCCACGCGCGGCTGGGGCCGGGGGGGCAGAACTCGGGCAAACTCGTCAGTCAGGTCCGCCGCAAGGCCCATGATCTGGCCAGGACCCAATCTGCCGGGTTCCTGCTCGTCGATGGCTCTCCCGGGATCGGTTGTCCGGTGATCGCCTCGGTTGCCGGGGCTGACCTGGTGCTGATGGTCACCGAGCCCACCCCCAGTGGTGCCCACGACCTGCAACGGGTCGTGGCCCTGGTACGGCACTTTAAGGTGCCCGCGATGGTCTGCGTCAATCGTTGGGATCTGAACCCGGCGCAAGCGGCCCACATCGAGGCCATCGCGTTCGAAGCGGGCATCGTTGCCGCCGGACGGGTGCGTGTGGATGACGTCTTCGACCGCGCCCAGCGGCAAAAACTCACGGTGGTGGAGATGGCCTCCACCGATGTGGGTCGGGACATTCGCCGGGTCTGGATCAACATTCGCGCCAGGCTGGACGGCCTGGCCCAGGAGAAACCTTCATAATGAACGAAGTCACACAAGCCCGTACCGCCGCCTGTGGAACCGCTGCCTCCTCCCTCGCGTGCGGGGATATCAAGGCCAGATTGGCCGAGGAAGATCGCCAGATCGCCCAGTGCATGGGCCGGGTGAAGACCAAGTTGCTGGTGTTCTCGGGTAAGGGCGGGGTGGGCAAGAGCACCGTGGCGGCCAACCTGGCCCGTTTCCTGGCCAGCACCGGTCGCCAGGTGGGGCTCCTGGACATCGATCTGCACGGGCCGAGCATTCCGCGGTTGATGGGCGTGGGTCACCAGGCTGTATCCGTCCGGGACCACCTGCTTGAGCCTGTGCGTCTGGACGATCATCTGGCCCTGATGTCGATGGGGTTTCTACTCTCATCCGACGCCGAATCGGTGGTCTGGCGCGGCCCCCGGAAAGGCAGCGTCATCCGTCAGTTCCTCAGGGAAGTGGCCTGGGGTGACCTGGATGTGCTGGTGGTTGATGCTCCGCCGGGGACGGGCGATGAGCCGCTGACCATCGCCCAGACCATCGGCCACCCCGCGGGGGCCATCATCGTGACCACGCCCCAGGATCTGGCCGTGGACGATGTGCGGCGCTCGGTCACGTTCTGCCGGCAGGTGAATCTGCCCATCGTGGGCATCATCGAGAACATGGCGGGTCTGGTTTGTCCGCACTGCGGCCAATCCGTTGATCTTTTCAAGAAGGGGGGTGGTGAATCGCTGGCCCAGGAGATGGAAACGCGGTTTCTGGGACGTATCCCCATTGATCCGGCCATCATGCTGGCCAGCGACCAGGGTCAGGCCGCCGTGGATGGCCGGTGCCCTAACGCCATGGCCCAGATCTTCACCGGGGTAGTTCAGATCCTGGACCATCAGAACGCACACACTGGTCCACGTTCCGAACAACTCTTGGGGGCAGTGAGCCCTTCGGCGGTGGAGCCGCGACTGACGATTGCTGTGCCCGTCGCGGATCAGCGTCTGTCTCCGCATTTCGGGCATTGTCCCGATGTGGCCTTGATCGAGGTGGACCAGCCCAA
>JAJXSS010000317.1 GCA_021784455.1 Planctomycetota bacterium | reverse complement strand
TAAGGTTGGCCCCGGCCTCAGAGCCATTATCGGCCGAATATCCCGGCTGGCCCAAACCCCGTCGGCTGCTTTAGGGGGTAGCAGCGGGGCCCATATGTGACGGTTAGCCGGGCTCTTACCGATAATATCGTCAGCCATGTCGTTTCCCTCTAAGGCCAACCTGCACCTGACCATCGGCATCGCCACGTGGAATCGTGCCGCCCTGCTGAGCCGGACGCTGGAATCCCTGGCCCGGGTGCGTTTGCCACCGGGCCTCACGCGGGAAGTCGTGGTCTGCGACAACAACTCCTCGGACGATACGCCGGCCATTTTGAGCGCCGCCGCCAGCCAGTTCCCAGGCGTCCTGCGGCCACTCTTCGAGCCTAACCAAGGCAAGAGCCATGCCCTGAATCAGATTCTGGGCCAGGCCACCGGCCAATGGGTTCTCCTGATCGACGACGATGTTCTGGTCGATTCCGACTGGATTGAGGGCTATGCCCGGGGCATCGCCCACTATCCCGATGCCGTCTGCCTGGGCGGCGCCATCGAGCCGGATGTGGCCGGACCCTGCTCCAGGCGGCGGCGGTTCCTCCTGCAGACCTACCCCGGGGCCTTCGGTGTGCTGGCGGTTCCGCAAGACCGGCCGATGCATTCCCCCGACACCGCCTGGGGGGCCAACATGGCCTTACGCCGCGACTGCATCCCGGCCCAGGGCTTCCCGACCGACCGCGGTCTGTTCGGCAACCACCGCATCGCCGGCGAGGATATGCGCATGATGCAGATTATGCTGGAACGGGGCCCGGGCTGGCTGCTGGCCGGGGTCCCGGTACGCCACTACCTGCCGGCGGCGTCGATCAGTGTGGCTCGCTTCCGGTCCGGTCAGATGGCCGTGGGCCGAAGCTGGCGCGGCTACCGCGAAGCGCCCAAGCCCGGCCGCTGGGGTGTGGCCTGGTGGGCCTGGCGGCACTTGGCCGGCCGGGGACTCAAAGCCCTGACCCGCTGGCGACCCTGGCCCACACGGCCCTACTTCGACGCTCTGGCGGATGCCTGCCAGTGGTGGGGCTTCCTGCGCGGCTAGGGCCTCCGGTACCGCCGAACCGGCACCGCCGGCCGCGCGCTTCGCGGGCGGGAGATGGTGGGACGCAGGGTGTGCGCTTGCACACCGCCTGCCCCTCACCCCGCCGGGTGACAGCTATACTCCATGGCCCCCGTCTCTCGAACCCAAGGTGCCCGGACGATGCGTTACCTCCTGATCCTTCCGTGCAACGGCACCGGCGGGACCGAACAATATGTCTGCCGGCTCGCCGCCGCAGCGGCCGGGCGCTCCTGGCAGGTCCACGTGGCCTTTCCCCAAGATGCCGACGGGACGTATCTGGATCTGGCCCGGCAGGTCCAGCAAGCCGGCGCCACCTGCCATCGCCTTCAGATCAGCGATGCCGCCGCGGCCCAGCGGGATAAGAGGCATTATGTTCTGCATGTGGCCCGCACCGCCGCCCTGCTAACCCGCATCCGGCCGGATTTGGTGCATGTCAACCTGCCCTGGCCCGATCGCGGTCTGGGCGCGATCGCGGCCTGCCACTTCCTGCGCGTACCTCTGGCCATCACCCTGCATGTAGTCCCCCCCGAACTGGCGCCGGCGCCGGGCACCCACCGCGTCCACCGCTGGGCCGCCCGCGGGCGGTGTCTGTGGATCACGGGCTCCCACGCCAACCGCGCGCTGGCCCTCCACCACCTGGCCCTGCCCCCGGATCGTGTGCAGTGCATCTACAACGGCATCGATGGCCCCCAATGGCAGAGCCAGATCCCGGCGGATCGCGCCGCCTCCGGCCGGGAACTGCTCAAGGAACTGGGCCTGCCCGCCGGCGCCCGCCTGGTCACCTGCGTGGCCCGCATCTCCTCGGAAAAGGGCTACCGCGAACTGGTTCAGGCCATTCCCCACCTGACGCGGGAATTCCCCGAGGTGTTCTTCGTATGGGCTGGCGACGGGGGTGGGGCCGCGGAACTGCGGGCCTTGAGCGCGCGCTACCAGATCCAGGACCGCCTGCGCCTGATCGGCTACCGCCGGGATGTGCCGCGCCTCCTGGCGGCCTCGGAAATCGCCTTGCTGGCCAGCCATTTTGAGGCCAGCGCCTACGCCCTTCTGGAAGCCATGACCGCCGGCACGCCGCTGGTGGCCTCCGACGCGACCAGCATCCCCGAGATCGTGCGCCCCGAGGTGGATGGGCTTCTGTTCCGGGCCGGCGATGCCTGCTCCCTGCTGGAAGCCTTGCGTCAGGCCCTGCGCGATCCGGCCCGCATGCGGCAGTTGGCCCAGAGCGCTCAGGAACGCCTGCCGGATTTTTCCCAGGCGAACACCTTCCGGCAGACGTTCGCCGCGCTGGAATCGCTCCTGGCCCCCTGAGCGCCCCAGGCAACGTCTGCCCACCCAGGGATTTTGCGGGCCCGGCGCTTGACTCCTGCCGATGAAGGGTCAGCCGGAGGCGTGACCATGGGCCTCGTGGCCACGCCCCCCACGCCCGGTACCAGCATGCGCATTTCGGTCATCATCCCCGTGTACAACCGCGCATCCCTGATCGGGTCCACCCTCGATTCCCTCCGCACCCAGACTCTGCCGCCTAAGGAAATCGTGGTGGTGGATGACGGCTCGACCGATGACACCCCCGGAATGGTGGAAAGGTACGCCGGCAAATTTCCGGAGGCGGGGCTTCGCCTGGTGCGTCAGGAGAACGCCGGGCCCTCGGCCGCCCGCAATCGGGGCCTGGCCCTGGCCCAGGGTGATCTGTTGGCGTGGTGCGATGCGGATGACCTGTGGCTACCCCGGAAGTTGGAGAAGCAGGTCCAGCGGCTGGGGGAAGACCCCCAGGCGGCCGGGGTCTATTGCCGCATGTTCAAGTTCCAAAGCGATCTGGATGACCTGGGCCGGCCCGAGCCCCAGAACATGATCGAGCCCCCTGCCGGAATTCCGGGGGTCGAGCACATCCTCTTGACCATGTGCATCCAGTCTTCCACGGCCGTGGTACGCCGCAGCGCCATCGAGGGCCTGAAATTCGATGAAGACCTCAGGGCGGCCGAAGACGCCCTGTTCTTCGCCGAGGTCGGTCTGCGCGGGCGCTGGCTGATGGTGGATGAGCCGCTGGTGGCCTACCGGGTGCATGAGGTGCAGCTCACCAAGGAGGCCTGGCACGGGGTCAAAACCACCGAAGCCCGCGTGGCCTGGTGCCGGGCCCAGGCGTCGCGCATCGGCCCGGCCGCGGCCGCCGCGTGGGAAGAACGGCTGTGGCGCCATCTGATCGAAGGCGTGGAAAAGCTTTACTGGCAGCGCAACTTTGCGGGATTAAAGTCCCTGCGCAACCACTTGGCCCAGGCCTGCCCCGAGCTTTACGCCCAAAGCATCCTGGCGAGAAAGCACCTCTGGCCGCGCTGGGTCTACCGCCTGCGTGATCTGGTTTCGTAATTGGGCCCGGACTTGGCTGGCCGGGTGCGGCCCTCAATCCATCCCGAAATCAAAGATGCTCTTGCGCCGCCGGGAGAGGTTCTCCGGCGGCGGGACGGGGGTGGGTGTGCTTTTCGCTTGGGGATTTTCGACTTGCGATTGGGAATGCGAAGAGCCCTCGGGCGTGGTGGAGCCGGCCTCGGGGGCCTGGGCCTGGTCCGCCGCGATACCCAGGCCGCGCAACCGCTCGAAGGCCGTGGCCAAGGCCGCCCGCGCAGGGCTGTAGGCCCGGCTGTCGGGCTTCAACTGCGCCACCTCGTGCTGAAAGTACATGGCCGAAGCCACCGCCAGCCCCGGGCGGCGCGCCAGCGGAGCCTGGTTCAGCAGTTGGCCCACCAGAACACCCAACTCGTGGGCGGCCGGGGCGTTTACCTGGGTCAGCGGCCGGGTGAGCAGTGGCAGGGCCTCGACTAACTCCTTGGGCCAGCCGGCCCGGGCGATAAAAGGCTGGGCCCTGGCCGGATCCAGGGAGTCGATCAGGAAGAGGTCGGCCGCTCGCTGGTTGGCGCTCGTGTCCTTGGGCTGGTCCAGGGCTACAGCCCGGGCCACGCGCAGGGTGTTGGCCCAGGCCAGCGGCTCTTGCAAGGCCTTGACCCGCGCCCTGATGCGCTGGGGCAGGTCCTGGCGCTCCTGGATGAAGTCGCTCAGTTGCTGGGCCTGCTGCTCCATGCGTTCATGCTGATCCTGGCCGGTGGAGGCTGCGGCCAGGGCCTGGTCCAGGCGCCGCCGCATCTGCCCGGCCTGGCGCAAAACGGCGTCAAGTGTGCCCAGGGCCTGGCGGTAATGGGTCTCTTCGTCCTGCAGGGCCGCGGCCTGGAGGTCGGCGGTTTGCCCATCCAAGCCCTGCGGATCCTGCAACTGGGCGGCCAAGGCCTGGGCGATCTGCAGATGCACATCGGCCAACCCCGCCCCCAGCCCGAGGTAGCGGGCGGTGTCGGCGTAATAAGCCCGCTCGTAGAGCGGCACCAACTTCTCCATCGCGTCCACCTGCCGCCTGGGATCATTGTCCTGCCAGACCTTCAGAGCCTGAGCCGCCACGGCATAGCCCTGGCGATCCCCGCGGGCCAGGTCATAGGCCTTTAGGCACAGGACCTCCAGATAGGCCGGATTATTCTGCTGATCCTGAGCCTGAACGATCAGGTCCTGAGCCAGTTCCAGCTTTTCCTTGAAGGTTCGGGCCTGGCCTTCGCGGCCTGCGAACATCTGGGTGTACTTGCGGTGAGCGCTGTTCAGGGCGGTCTGGACCGCCGTGGCGTCGGCGGCAAACACAGCCACCGGCCCCAGGGCCCTGAGAACCAACACCAGCCCGACAAATCCCAGACGTGGCATGCGCTACCCCCTGTTGCTGATGGTCCGGTCACCTGCGGCCAGACCTGGTTACCAGCGGTCATTCTAGCCGATTTCCGGCCCCTGGCCCAGCACCGCCGCGGGCGGAACGAGCCAAAAGCGAGTTTCCCGTTCATTAGTTTTTCTAATGTTATAATGGATTGACATAAATGTTTCTTATGATAAAATGTCTCCACCGTGCAATCGCTCCGCCTATTTTGCGACGTCGCCAGCCTGCGCAGCTTCAGCCAGGCGGCGGTCAAACATGGCATCACGCAATCGGCCGCCAGCCAGCGTGTGGGCCAGTTGGAGAAGCGTCTGGGCGTCATGCTCCTGGACCGCTCCCTGCGGCCGCTGCGTCTGACCGAAGCGGGTGAGGAGTTCCTGCGCGGCTGCCGCGAGCTGGTAGCGCGGTACGACCTGCTGGAGCGGCGCGTGGCACGGCTCAAGCCCGAAGTCAGCGGCGAAGTGCGGGTGGATGCCATTTATTCGGCCGGCATCGACCTGCTCAATGCCATCAAGGAGTCGTTTGAGGAATCGCATCCGGGCGTGCAGGTCCTGGTGGACTACAAGCGGCCGGAAGAGGTGGTGGAGGCGGTGCGGTCGCGGCAGTGCGACCTGGGCATCGTGTCTTACCCGCGGCGCTGGCGCGAGGTGGGGGGCATCCCCCTGCGCAACGAGCGCATGGCGGTGGCGGTGGCACCGGGACACCCCTTAGCGGGGCGGCCGACGGCCGCGGGCCCGGATCAAACCCCGACGGTCGTCCAGGCGGGGGAACTGGCCCCCTGGCCCATGCTGGGCTTTGAGTCCACGCTGCCGGTCGCCCGCAGCATCAAACGCTATCTGCGGCAGCATGGGGTGGAGGCCAAGGTGACGGCGGTGTTTGACAATGTGGCCACCCTTAAAAGCGCCGTGGCGGTGCCGGAAGATCATTTAGTCATCCTCCCGCGC
>JAJXSS010000316.1:4673-5762 GCA_021784455.1 Planctomycetota bacterium | reverse complement strand
CCGTCACCATCATTCCCTTCCCGCAAGCGGACAACCCCGTGCTGAGTCTGGGGGCCTTGCTGACCTCGCACCAGATTGAAGGTGTCCTGGTGATGGCCTTTTATTCGACCTACGGGATCAGCGAGCAGCTCCAGGGGCAGGGCTTTCCGCACGTGTCCATCGGTCCCGAGCACCTGCCCTCGCTGGTGCACCGCGTGGGCAGCGACGATTTTCAGGCGGGGGAAAAGGCCGCCGCCTACCTGTGGCAGGTGGGCCACCGGCGTTTCGGCCTGGTCAGCGCCTCGCTCAGGGATCAGGGCCACCAGCAGCGCATCGCCGGGTTTCGGGCCATGCTCCAGCAGTTGGGAGGGGGGGGAACGGCCGAGGCCTGGCAGCGCAGTTGTGTCGATGTCAACCCCCTGGCCGGACAATCGGTGGCCCTGGAGATGCTGGTGGGACCCGACCGCCCCAGTGCCGTGGTCATCACCAACAGCCAGTTGGCCATCGGCTTTAGGCGCGGCTGCCGGCGTCTGGGGCTGGCCATCCCCAAGGACATCTCGCTGCTGGGCTTTGAAGATGGGGATGAGCTGATGGACATCGATCCGCCCATGACGGCCCTGCACCAGCCCACGCGGGAGATCGGCCGGCAGGCCGCCCGCCTGCTCTTGCAGCAGATTGCCGCCCGCAGCGGAGGGCGCCGCAGCGGCGATTTGTCGGCCGGCTCGGGCAAGGCCGAGCCCATCGCCGACGGCCTGCTGGAAATGTCCCTGATCGTCCGCGAGTCGGTGGCGCCTCCCACGGCTATCTCGCAACCGGTAAGGAAGGTTCAACTTCCAGTTGCAAGCACAACATCCCCACCCTTGGCCGCTGTACGGCCAACAGACCCTTTACAGGAGGACAACCCATGATGCTTAGATCTGGTTCGCCGCGTCAGCGCTCCTGAGTGTCAACGCCAGCCCAAAACTACCTATCACAACCATTCGGACCATTGCGACGTGCGGCTGATCCTCGTGGGAACAGCCAACCACAAGTTCAAGTCTGCTAATGCAAAGGAGATGGAGCCCATGAACATGACCAAGTCCACTCTTCTGACCCTGATTGGTGAGGCCA
>JAJXSS010000316.1:0-4663 GCA_021784455.1 Planctomycetota bacterium | reverse complement strand
GACTGCCGGCCAGCGCCTCGGCCAGTGTCATCAGTGCCATCAGCGTCAATATCAAAAACTACACCGGGGGCGTAATGGCTACGACGGATCTGGCCGGCGCTCCGGGCGTCCGGGTTGACAACTGGAACAACCTGACTGGCCCGGCCAGTAGCTTGAACCCGTCCAAACTCAGCGCCGGGACCGTTTTTGATGATACGGGCGCTGTGCAGTCTGGTGTAAGTGTCTCAATGACCTGGCCTGGGTCCGGCGGGCCCGTCACCTTGACGTCGGCTGTTACCAACGGCAACGACCTCAATCTCTATAGCGCCATCCAAGACCAGTGGGGCGGTACCGCCGGTACCTTTACGATGAGTGGCATCCCCTACAGCCATTACGATGTATATGTGTATGTGTACAACGACAAGGCAAATCCGGGGCGGGGCGGCTCTATCACCATCGGATCCACCACGTACTGGATTGCCACGGGAACCAGTGCGGGTAATCCGGCCAGCGACGGTTCCGGCTACGTGATCTCCACGGATACCACTCAGAGTGGTGGCAGCGGCACAAGTAATCTGACAAACACCGTGGGAAACTACGTTGAATTCACCGGCCTTTCCAGCAGCAGCTTCACCGCCAGCTATGTTGGTGTCGGAAATGCTAATCCCCGCCTCAAGGTCGCAGGATTCCAGGTGGTGGCGGTTCCGGAGCCTGCGACCTTAGGCTTGATGATCGTCGGCACCCTGATCATCGGTCTGGGCGGTCGGCGCCGCCGCGTCTGAATCTGAACCTCCTCCTTGCACTGGCCGGCCTGACCGCCGGCCGGCGTTTTGTCCTGGGCGCACCGGCCCATGCCGAACCCGGTGCCGATAGACCTGGGCCCCGGCGGCCGTTCAACGGCGCGCCGCTGTGTTTTGAGGCAAGTGGTTTGACGAAGGGCGGCGTTCCAAGCCTGCGCACTGGAGGACCCGTCATGGCGGACCATTCCCGACGCTGCGGATTTACCTTGATTGAACTGCTGGTGGTGGTCTCCATCATCGGGCTGTTGATCGCTCTGCTGCTGCCGGCGCCCAAGCAGCGGCTCACGGATTTTCCTTCGGCCAGCGCCACCCTCTTCCTGGTTGATGCGGTGACCGGGGGTCATACGGCCAGCGCCGCCAATTTCGTCCTGCGCCACAACCAAGCCGCCAATTACCTGTTCGTGGATGGCCACGTGGAGCTCAGCAAACTGCTGCTCGCCTGGCCGACCGGATACTGGCAGGGGCAGCCGTACTGACCACGGAGCGTAGGCGCCTTGACGGTGCGGATTATCAGGAACACCACCATGATGGGTCGTCGTTTGTGGATAGGCGGGGGAGCCTGCTTGTTGGCCGTGATGCTCTGTAGCGCCGCAACGGCCGCCGGAACGCCGGCAACCCCTCCGGTCCTGCCCGCGCACCTGCGCGGCGTGGCCATTCAGGCCTACGGCTTTACGCCCCAGGCCGCCCAACGGATGGCCGCCGACGGGATCAACCTGGTGCGGGTGGCCATCGACGCCCGGCCTTCGGACAACCCCCCTGCACCGACCCAGACCGATCCGCTGCTGCCCTATCGGCAGGATTTGAAGTTTCTGCACCAGACCCTGCCGCTGTGCGACAAGCTGGGCATCCGCGTCATCGTGACGCTGGGCAACGTTTACGGCCGCAAGCTCGATGTCTTCTGGAAACAGACCGATGATGCCCGTCGCTTCCGGGCCTACCTGCCCCAGTTCTGGAGCGCCTTTGCCCGCGAGTTCAAGGACTATCTGGCCCTGGTGGGCTATGACGTGTTCAACGAGCCCAACTACCAGCCTGGCGATGAGAGCAGTTGGTACGACGACATGCTGCCCAAGTCGATCGCCGCCATCCGCAAGATCAACCCGACCATCTGGCTGGTGGTGGAGCCCGGTCCCTGGGCCTTTCCCAACGGCTTTGCCTCGATGCCGCTGGTGAAAGATCCGTACGTCATCTACAGCTTTCACTGGTATGCCCCCCACGGCTACACGCACCAGTATCTGCACAGCCAGGATGTCGCGAAAATCCCGCGCGACCGGGTTTATCCTGGCCCGCTGCAGATGTTCTACGACAGCCCGGCCCACAAGCCCGAGCAGTGGGACAAAGCGACGATGGCACGCTATCTGCAGCCGGTGGTCGATTTTCAGAAACAGCATCATGTGCGCATCCTGGTGGGGGAGTTTGGTGTCATCCGCTGGGCGCCAGGGGCGGCGCAGTGGCTGTCCGACTCGATCAGCCTTTTCGAGCAGCACGGCTGGGATTGGTGCGTAATCGGCTATCCGACCGCCTGGAATCCCAACGTCCCCGACGGTTCGCGCACCTGGACGGGGTGGAACCTGAGCTACCGGGGCGATGATCCCCGGGTCATCGGTCCCTACCTCAGCGGTGCCACCAGCGATCGGATGCAGGTCTTGCAGCGGGGCTGGGCCGCCAATCGGACGGAGGGGGCCGTACCGTCGGCCAAGGCGCAAGCGGCGCGGCCAGGCCCCAGGAAGTCCACCGCGGGTCATGAGCAAGCCCATTGAAGCGGCTGCCTCCCCGGCGGCATTTGTGTCCCTCAAGGTGCAGCATGAAACAACGAACCCAAGGATTTCTGGATTGGGCGCGGCGCCGGATCGCCCCCGGCATTCTTTTGGCGACACTTCTGCTTGGCGTCTCCCAGTTGCGAGCCCTGGTCATCTCCGGCGACACGCCGCAGCTCGATTATCGCTTTGCCTCCGGCTTTCCCACCAACCCCGTCCTGAATACGGACCCTTCCTACCTCGGCCTGGGTTACGACCTCTCGGGCGTGGGCTGGCGCCCCGGCAGCGGCAACGCCGGCACCGGTTACAGAGTGCAGAGCGTGACCATGCTCACGCCGCTGAACTTCGTCATGGCCAAGCATTACGGATTCGGGGTCCCCGACCCCAGCGGCTACTACCTGTATTTCGACAGCAGCACCGGCCTGCGCGTCAACGCCAACGTGGGCAGCCTGGCCACGCCCAACGTGCCCAATTGGACGACGGATTTCGCCATCGGAACTCTGCAGAAGGCGTTCGCGCCCAGCCAGAACGTCGCGGCCTACCGCCTGCTGGATGTGGCCAGCTTGGACTACACGAATTTCCCCTCCCAGCTTCTGATCTATGGCAGTCAGGCGGACGGCAACGGCCCCCAGGTGGGCGCCTCTCAACTGACCGGCAGTTACGGCAACAATTGGGGACCCAACCCGTACCCCAGCACGGTCGCCGGCGATGCCGATACCTGGGAAGTTGGCGACTCCGGCAGCCCAGCCTTTCTCACCTACACCGCGCCCGGCGGTGCCAAACAACTCCTCTTCACGGGCACGGCCTGGTATCCCAATACCACCAACGGCTACCTTCCCAGTCTCCAGTACAGCCCTCTGTCGGGGACCTATGGTTATAACCCGGTGTCCAACGTGAACAACACCCTCCAGGCTAACGGCTACGCCTTGAAGTGGACCATTTACGACAACCCCGCGGACCCCGCGCACACCGCTCCGGGCTGGACCGGCGGCGCGGGCAGCGGCGATTTCGCCAATGCCGCCAACTGGAGCAATGGCATCGTGCCCGGGAGCGCACCGTGGGGACCGGACCAGTTCGGCCGCCCAGCCGACCCCTCCCTGCCCGCCAGCGTGCCCATTCTGCTGAACGCCGACACCGCCAACGGCCAAACGGCTCTCTCGCTGGGCAGCGACGCCGCCGTTCGCGGCATGCTCTTCAAGGCCTCCGCATCCGCCGCAGGTTTCACCTTCTCCGGTGCAGGCACACTGACCATCGACTATACCGGCATCCGCAACGAGTCGTCGGCCACCCAGACCTTCAACGTCCCCATCGTCCTGTCCGGCTCCCAGAACTGGGAGGCCGCCAACGGCAACCTGGTCTTCAATAACACCCTTAACACCGGCAGTGGCAACCTGGTAGTGGTAGGGGGGGCCAAGGACACCGCGATCAACGGCGTGATTTCCGGTTCCGGTTCGCTGGCCAAGGACGATGACGGGACCTTGACTCTCAACTCCGTCAGCACGTACACCGGCAACACCATCATCCACAACGGGACCTTACGCCTGGGGCCCGCGGCCAACCTCCCGCAGAGGGCCCTGCTGTTCGTGGGGGGCAACGGGGTGTTCGACCTCAATGGCCGCTCGCAGGGGCTGTCCAGCGTGCAATCCTCGTACGGTGGCACGGGGCGCATCCTGCTGGGCGGTGGGACCCTCACCTTCTTCAGCCTCGGTGACGGGTCGATCCCTTACGCCGGTACGTTTGAAGGCAACGGTACGGTCTACAAGAACCAGACCGGCGTGCAAACCCTCAGCGGCACTGACAGCCACACCGGCGTGACGCAGATCAATCGCGGGGTTCTGCGCATCGCCTCGGCCACCGCCCTGTCGCCCAACGCCAATCTGGTGATCAATGGCAACGACCGCGCGGTGCTGGAACTGGCTGCCGCCGATTTTACCCGGGCGCTGGGCACGGGCCCCGGACAGATCCAGTTCACCGGCTCCCAGAACGCGGGTTTTTCGGCCTACGGCGCCAACCGCGCCGTCAATCTCGGCGGGGCGGCCATTCCGGTCACGGTGACCTGGGGGATGAACTACTTCGCCAACGGCAACACCAGCCTGATTCTCGCCTCGGCCACCTCCAACGCCACCCTCG
>JAJXSS010000315.1 GCA_021784455.1 Planctomycetota bacterium | reverse complement strand
GGACAGGATGGTCAGGTTGCGTAACGGAAGGGTGTCACCGATGTTGGCCCCAAAGGTAATCGGGCCGGTGCCGGTATTGATGGTCAGGTCGTGGGTGTTGGCTGTGGAGGCATCGTCCACAGTGCCAGCAAAGGAGATACCGGCACTGCCAGTATCGGTGAGAAAGGTCGTGGCTTTGAGAGTCACAGCGCTGTTGTAGGTTTGGCCGGCGCTGGTCTTGACGCTAGGGTTGGCAGCACTGCCGAAACCGCCAGACGAACTGTACTGACCAAGCGCGAAGGTCACTCTGTCGTTGAAGAAAATGGTGTCGGCATTGATAGCCCCTGCCGAACCGCTGGCCGGAGCGGCCATGCTGAAGTAGGCCAGCCCGCCGCGCTCGGCAGCCGGAGCCACCGGATCGCCGGTGGTCAGGCTGGCGAGGGGCGTCACAGCCCCGACAGGGGCGCCCATGACGACGGTCCCGGCGGTGTTGAGGGTCAAGGCGAAGTGCCCGTTGACGGTACCGCCGGCAACCACGGCATTGTTGGGAGCCGTCAGGCCCGGCACATAGAAGAAAATGTTGCCGGTGTTGCTGTCGGCCAGGACGGTATCGGCCGCGAGCGTGAGGGGCCCCCAGTACTGCTGATTGGCGGCCGGATCGGCGCCACTGGTCACGACGGCGGGGTGGGCCGAGGTGCTGTTAGCCACGTTGAAGGTGACGGGCTCGTAGAACGCCAGGGTGCCGGTGTTGATACCGCCCAGATCGGGCCCGGCGGCGGAAGCATCCATATTCAGAACAATGCTGCCGGTGCCCGCACCGGCATCGCCGACAGTGAGGCTGGCCAGGGGATGTGAATTACCAATCAGACCGCTGAAGGTGGTGACACCGGCCGAGACGATCGTCAGACCCCAGGGGCCATTACCATCACCATCGACGGTGCTGCTGAACGTCACCGCCCCGCTGCCGCTGTTGACCGTGGCGGCCTGAGCCAGCACCACCGGTCCGTTAAAGACCACGGGGGCCCCGGCCGTGAGCGCGGCGGTGTTGAGCGTGGTGGCACCGTTGGCGGTGAAGGAGCCGCCCAGACTGATGTCGTGACCAACGGCGATGGCACCGCCGGTAAGCACCAGGTTGCCGTGGCCGCTGGCGGTCAGGCTGCCGCTGACGGTGACCGAGTTGTTACCGATCAGGGTGAGGGTGGTGGCGGCGGACCAGTTGATGGCGGCACCGGCATCGACGGTCAGGTCCTGGGGGTTGCCGTTGGTCGAGGCGGTGGTGGTGATGGTCAGAGCACTCGCGTTGAGCTGGGCGTTGACCCAGCCATCGTTGATGGTGTCCATGGAGGTGGGTGGAGCAACATTCGCGCCGGCGACGATATCTACCGAGCCGGGATCGATGAGGAATGTGCCGAAATCGCCCCCCGCCGCCCCGCGCAGGTCGGCGTGGCCCGAGATCAGGACATGCTGGCCTGAGACCTCGACATGGCCGCCGGAGCCGGACTGGGTGGCCCGGGCGGCGATGGAGCCGGTGAACGTGGCGGTGGCGGAGGCCAGAATGGCGACCTGGCCGCCGCCGGTGGCGCCCGAGGCGTCGATACTGCCGCTGGCGGAGACCTGCCGGCCCAGCACCTGGACCTGGCCGCCGCTGCCTGTGCTGCTGGAGACGTTGACCTGGCCCGCCTGCGCGACCGCACCGTTGCCGGACATCGTGACATGAGAGGCCTGCACCGAGCCGGCGTTGCGCACGGCCAGCGAGTACACATCCCCGGCGGAGAACACGACCGTATCGGCGCGGACCGAGCCGAGGTTGCTGACGCCTTGAGCGGTGGGCGTGGCGGCGGGAGCCGTGCCCCCCTGGCCGGTCAGGGCATTGAGGTCATCCACCCGCACCATCACCTGGGAGCCGGCCTGGCCGAGATAGACGGTGCTGCCGGAGGTCATGGTCACGATGCCATGGGGGGCCACGATGGCCCCGGTATTGATCACCTGGCCGCCCATGAGATGAACGGCCTGATCGCCCTGGATGGTGCCCTGGTTCTGGACCACGCCCGGTCCCAGAAGGAAGGTGTTGATGCCGGCCAGGAAATTGGCGTTGGAGATGTTGCCGGCGGCGGCATACAACTGGCCCACATTGACCACGGCCCCCTGGCCAAAGACCACACCAGCGGGGTTGACGAAGTAGACGATGCCGTTGGCCGACAGCGCGCCGTCGATGTACGAAGGAATGGCGCTGTTGATGCGGTTGAGCACGCGGGCCGCGGCCGAAGGCTGGATGAACTGCACGGCCTGGCCGGAAGGGATGTCGAAGCGCGAATAGTTGATGATGGCGCCGTTGGAGGCGGTGATGGTCGTATGGCCGCCGCGGGTGGCAAATCTGGCGGAGCCGGCGGCGACGTTCTGGACCTGGATGTTGTCCCCCGCCCGGGCGGCGGAGGGCGCGATGCTGGTGAGCCCGCAGGCCAGGCCCACCAGCGGCAGGGTCAACCGCGGATGGAAGTTGGCACGCGCTGGCCGATGGGACGGTGTGGTGGAGAGTGTTTTGATCGCCGCCATGGCGTTGACTCCGTGTTACGCAATCCCGGCAGGCCGGCAGGCACGCAAGGCATGCCCAACGCCAGGCCCCCTCAGTAAAGAAAGACGCAGGAAATATGGACCCGGCTGGACCCGGCCGTCACCGTACCGGCCCCGGTATCACAGGTGGTCAGGGCCACGCCCCAGTCCACGCGCAGGTCCACGTTCTTCCAGAGCGACAGTTCGGCGCCGACGCCGGCGCCAATCGGATTGACATCCTTTTCATAGGAGAAGGCATCGTTGGTCACGGTCTGGCCCACATCGATGAAGGCTCGCAGCAGCAGGTCCCAATCCGGGCGGGCCAGGGGCTGGGCGGGGGCAAAGTGGAAGGGCTGGCCGAAAAGCTGCCCGGCCGGAGCAGGGGCGAAGAGGCGGGGCAGATGGAAGCGGTACTCGGCAGTTTCGATGAAGCCGCTGTCGCCGATGGCGAAGGACTCGGGATAACCGCGGACGGTGTAGAAGCCACCGATGGCCTGGGTGAAGTTGGGCACCAGGCGGGCGCTGGGCGTGTATTGGCCGCGGACATCGAAGTACAGCTCGTGGGCCAGGGTGGAGGGTTGGCCGGGCTTGCCGAAATCGGGATCGAGGAGGGGCTCGAGATAGAAGCTGTGGCTGAGGTCGTAGTGCAGCGTGACCCAGGTGCGATCCACGGCGGTGCGGCCCAGGGCGCTGAGGTCGGCCTCGGAGGGGTTGCCGCTGACCGAGCCGACCTCCAGCGTGGCCGAACCCAGGGTACTGGTGGTGAAAGTGCGGTCGTCGAGGCGCAGGCCGACGTAGGGCAGCACGAAATCGGCATTGCCATCGGTATGGACCAGGTCATTGCGGGTGTGGATGTTGCGATACTGCACGCCGCCGGCCAAGTCCAGGAAAAGGGCATCGCGCTGGAAGAAGTTCCAGGCCAGTTCGCCGCCGATGCCCGTAGAGTCGCCGGTAAAACCGGCCCCGGACAGGCCCACATCCGAGGCGGTGTAGGA
This sequence comes from Planctomycetota bacterium, assembly GCA_021784455.1. GTDB lineage: Bacteria > Planctomycetota > Phycisphaerae > Phycisphaerales > Phycisphaeraceae > JAJXSS01. The sequence continues at coordinate 2,239 of JAJXSS010000315.1, read as the reverse complement.
ACTGTAGGAGCCGTAGAGCTTGGCCCGCAGCGTGGGCATCTGGGGCAGCGGGCGGTCGTAGCTGGCGCTGACGGCGTGCACCTGGTTGAAGCCGGCGGTGAGGTAGTCCACGGCCAGGATGTCATCGGCACCGGTGAGGTTGAAGTCGGCAAAGCCGAAGCGTTCGCGCCAGTCGGAGGTCTGGGGGGTGCCGGTGTTGTTGATTTCGAAGTAGGCGGTCCAGGCCTTCTGAGCCGTGACCAGGTAATCCAGATCAACCTCGCCGGGGTTGGGGCCCGGGGCCAGGGCCACATCCACCTGTCGGCCGGGCTGGCGGTTAGCGCGGTAGATGTACTGATCGATGTCGTGCAGCCAGACCAGGCCGCCGGGGCGCACGGGGGAGTTGATAGCCACCGTGGGATAGACGCCCGAAGCATCGCCCACGACCTTGCCATTCTTGACCAGTTGGGTGCGTACTTCGGCTACGCGGGCTTCGGTGGCGGTCAGAGTCAGGACGCCATCACTGTGGGGCGCCAGCAGATGTTCAAGGGCACCGCTGGTCAAGGTGATGCGTGTGGCGGCCAGGCCCTGGTGGATGAAGGCGTTGGAAGCGGCGATGACCACGGCCTGGATGGCCGAGGCGTCGAGCACACGGCCCTCCCCCAGGCCGCCGATGTCCTGGAGCTTGACGGTCAGTCCCTGGCCGGCCTTGGCCGCGGACCAGACCCCATCGTTGAGAACCAGGGTTACCGGTTGCTGCAGCAGTTGGGCCTGGGTGGGGCCCCCGGGGCGCAGGCCGGCGATATGGATGCTCTCGACCCGGACCTGGATGGCGGGAATGCCCTGCGGGGCGCTGGCCGGCCCGGGGCGCAGGCCGGCGGCAGCCGGGGCTGGGGGGGGCATAAGGGGTACGGGAGGGGCGGGGGCCTTGGGATTGGGTTCCTGGGCGACGCCGATGGCGGCGACGGCCAGGGTCGCCAGAGCGACAAGGCAGGCCCCCCACCGGGCCCTTCTCGCCCCCCGAAGCTGCGGTACGGGGCTGGGGTTGACGCCTGCAACTCTCATACGCGATACCTTTCCCCGCTGAGCGGCTGGCCGGCAGGCAGATACCGGCCGGGAAGAGCCCCGAGCGCCCGAATAAACCGCATCGACGAGACCGGACCAAACGGTCCTGAGAAGCGGCATGAGGCTGAGCCTTTGGGCCATCAAAGGTCTGGATGATAACACGGCGCGAGCCGGTCGCATCCGGGGCAGGTTGGTTCCAGTCTTCCCGGGGCCAAGGGGCAGGAAATAATGGCAGCTTGATCTTGGGCCAGGGCAAACCGCCCGGGGTCGAGGGACGTACAGGGAGGACCAAGGCCCAACGGCATCAGCCTCTCCAGGACCGCGGCCGAGACGGGCCCGCCCCGGGGCACTAAGGGATTGAAGTTATCAGGTCGATGAAACTGGCTATGACTGTCTGCCATATCCGTTCTGATAACCGGGATGCAGGATGAGAAGCCGGATGGCAGGCCGGCAGGAAGCTGGCTCGAGGCAGGCGCAACCTCAGGACGGCACAGGGCGACGTGTTGAGGTAAGATGCCGAGGATAGGCAGCTTGGGTTGCAGTTGGTGTATCCAGGCAGGGAACCATCGTACGAGGAGTCTGCTGGTGAGGCTTAGCACGCAAATCGGCTGGGGTCGGGTCCGGGCCATCGCCATTGCAGCGGGCATCGTGCTGCTGGCCGGTGGGTGCGAGATGCACTCCTTCATGGATCCCTCCGTGGTGGGCCGCTGGCAGCGGACTCCCATCGTGCTGCCCATTCTGGATCAGTTGGATGTGGTGGATGAGCCCAGTGATGAGCCCCCGGGACTGACCCAGGTGCAGCCGGAAGACCTGGTGCCGACGGTGCAGGAATACGTGATGGGGCTGGGCGACATGCTGACGGTCTCGATCTTCGAGTTGCTGGTGCCGGGGCAGGAGTCGGTGCAGACGCGCCGGATCGATGATCTGGGCATGATCCGTCTGCCGATCGTCGGGCCGGTCAAGGCCGGGGGGCTGACGGCCAGCGAACTGGAGAAAAAGATCGCCACTATCCTGGTCAAGAAAGGTGTCTTCAGCGAGCCGCCGACGGTCAGCGTGACCCTGCAGGAGCAGCGTCAGGACACGTTCAGCGTGATCGGTGAATCCACCACGTACGGCACGGCCATCGGCACGTTCTCCATCCTGGGCAATGATTTCCGTCTGCTGGATGCGATGGCCCTGGCCCGGGGCGTGCCGG
>JAJXSS010000012.1 GCA_021784455.1 Planctomycetota bacterium | reverse complement strand
AATGCCGCTTGGTGGTGCCGATGATCTGGTAGTCCTCGTGGCCCTTGCCGGCCAGAAGAACCACATCCTCCGCCCGCGCCAGGGCAATCGTTCCGGCAATGGCCCGGCCCCGGTCCGCCTCCACGAAACAAGCCGGAACCGAGGCCACGCCACCTGCCGGCAAGTCCCTGACTGCGGCTTGCGATGGCACACCGGCCAGAACTTCCCGGATGATGGTTTGGGGGTCTTCGGTGCGCGGATTGTCCGATGTAATGATCACCACATCGGCCAGGCGGCAGGCCGCGGCCGCCATCTTGGGCCGCTTGGTGCGGTCGCGGTCGCCCCCGCAGCCAAACATCACGATCAGCCGCCCCCGGGTCAGCGGTTTGAGGGCCTCCAGGGCCTTCTCCAAGGCATCGTGGGTGTGGGCGTAATCCACCAGCACCGTCGGCCCCGGAACTGCCGAATCGGGGCTGCCGCTACGGACCCGTTCGAACCTCCCCGGTGGGGGGGTGGTGGCGGCCAGGGCTTGGCCCAGATCCGCCGCGGAAGTCCTGGTCAGCGCCCACACCGCGGTGGCCGCCTGCAGGGCGTTCATGACGTTATGCCGGCCAACGAGCGGCAGATTCACCTCGACCTGTCCCCACGGGCCTGTCAGGATGGTCGGCGAGCTTGCGGCTTTCAGGCTCAAGATGCGCCCCGAGACCGTATGGACGGGTGAGACGGGCAGCTTGGGGGTTGCTCCCTGAAGGGTGCAGGCAATGACCCGGGCTCCGCAATCGCGCAGCATGTCAGCAGCGTAGGGATCATCCGCATTGATAATCGCCCAGGCTTCGGGCGGCAGGGCGGTGAAAAGAATGGCTTTGGCCCGGGCATAGGCCTCCATGGTGCCGTGGTAGTCCAGGTGGTCTCCGGTCAAGTTGGTGAACACGGCCACATCGGTTTTCAGGGCCGCCACTCGTCCTTGATGCAGGGCGTGACTGGAGAATTCGGCCACCGCCGCCTGGCAGCCGTTCGCCACCATCGCCCCCAGATAGCGGGAAAAGTCGATGGCGCCCGGCGTGGTCAGTTCGGCCGGCCGGCGGGTCTTGCCATCATCCACGTAGACGGTACCGATCATGCCGCAGGGCCGTCCGGCCGCCTGCAACAACTGCTGCACCAGGAAGGCGATGGTCGTCTTGCCCTTGGTGCCGGTGATACCCACCAGTTGGAGCTGCCGGCTGGGCTGGCCGAAAAAGCGTTCGGCCAGACGCCCGGCCAGGGCCTGGTCCACGGCCGGGGCCTGCACGAGTGCGGCGCGTGGGGGCGATGGCCGATCCATCTGGCCGCCGGTCAGGGCTGAGTCGGCGATGATGGCCACCGCCCCGCGTGTCAGAGCATCCTGAATGAACTGCCGACCATCGGTCTTGGGCCCCGGCCGCGCCAGGAACAACGCTCCCGGCGTGACACGCCGCGAATCGTCGGTCAGGTCCAATATCTCGACCTTGCCTGATCCGTTCACCAGGGTCAGGTCCGTGTCTGCAATCAGTTGGTCCAGCCGCATGCTTCCCACCTGGCCCCCAGGACATCTGGGCGCCTGTACGAAGACCGTCACCGGCTTAATTATCGGCCCGAGGCGTCGCAGGCGAAGAAACTTTACCGGACGGGACTAGCTGGGCATGAACCATGTTCACGGGTCAAGAGACAGGTCCGCCCCGAGGGTCCGGAGAGAGGCCCTTCAGTGTTGAAGGGTCACCACGGCGTGCGTGTCGCCGGGGCGGATCCAGCCGCTGCGCCGACCGCGCTGGCCAAAGAGCCGGTGCAGCCGTTCCAGATAGGTCTGTAAATCCGTTTCCGCAAACGTGCTGAGGAAATCACTGGGCGCCGTATGGTTCAGGCGGCGGATTTCATCGATCAGTTCATTTTTGGTCATCATCTGGGCATCTCCCTGGGCCGGTGCGGCCCTGCATGCGGCAAACGGATGCATCGACCCGGCCATCTTGCCGGCTGCAGCGATAACCTCGACCGGACGTAGCGGTCCTTTCGCCGGATTCCAGGACCTCATCGTCCGCTGGCGGGATGAGTCGGATATCATGGCATCATGGCCAATCCCACGGGACGTTTTCAGGGCGTGATCTTCGACATGGACGGGGTGCTGTGCGATTCCGAACCCATCATCTGCGCCGCCGCCAGCCAGATGTTTGCCGAGAGCTACAACCGGCGCGTTCAGCCGGAAGACTTCAAACCGGGAGTGGGGGCCGGAGAAGACCGTTATTTGGGTGTGGTGGCCGAGAAGTACGGCATCAAACTCAATCTGGTGCGCGACAAGAAACGCACGTATGCCATCTACCTTCAGATGATCCAGGGCAAGCTGAAGCCCCTGGCCGGCGTTCATGATTTCATCAACACCTGCCGCCAGGCCGGCTGGCGTCTGGCCGTGGCCTCCAGCGCCGACCGCATCAAGGTGGATGGCAATCTCAACCAGATCGGCCTGCCGCCCGGCGAATTCCACGCCCTGGTGTGCGGCAGCGATGTCGCCCACAAGAAGCCCGCGCCGGACATCTTTCTAACCGCCGCCTCGCGCCTGGGCCTGGAACCCCGCCATTGCCTGGTGGTCGAGGACGCCCCCAACGGTGTGGCCGCCGGTCAGGCCGCCGGAGCCTGTGTGCTGGCCCTGACCACCAGCTTTCCCGCCGCCGAGCTGGCCGCCGCTGGCGCCACCTGGACGGCTCCCGACCTGACTCAGGTTCCTCCCGAACTGTGGGTCTGAACCGGCGGCCTCGATGCGCCAAGAGCCATCGGTGCCGCGCTGCCGCTACGTGGCTACACTGTGGGCATGCGCTATCGTTTGCTGCTGGCGGCCGTGCTGAGCGGTTTAGTCTTGGCGACCGGAGCCCGTGCCGGCGAACTCAGGTTCGTCAGTTCCGCCGAACTGAATACGCTTGACCCTCAGAAAATGTCCTGGCTCCAGGACATCCGCATCGCCCAGTGCCTCTTTGAGCCCCTGGTGGTATACAGACTTCCCGCCGGCACCGTCGAAGGCGGGGCCGCTTCCTCCTGGGACATCAGCCCCGACCAGGCTACCTACACCTTCCATCTCCGCCCCGGGGCCCACTGGTCCAACGGCGACCCCGTCACGGCTCACGATTTCATCTACGCCTGGCGCCGGGCCATGCTGCCCGACCTGGCGTCCGACTACAGCTACCTCCTGTTCCGCATCCGCGGGGCCCAGGCTTTTTTTGACTGGCGCAATAAGCAATTGGAGGCCTACGCCTCCGCCCAGGACCATTCGCCGGCCGCCGCCCAGGCGCTTTGGGATCGGGCCCGTCGGCATTTCGCCCGCACCGTCGGCCTGGAAGCGCCCAATCCCCTGACCCTGGTGGTGCACTTGGAGCATCCCACCCCATACTTTTTGGAACTGGCCGCCTTCTGCACCTTCATGCCGGTGGATCCCGCCAGCATCGCCCGATTCATTTCCATCAACCCAGATACCGGCATGCTGCAGCAGGACCCCCTGTGGACGCGTCCGGGGAATCTGGTCTCCAACGGGCCTTATGTGCTGGATCGCTGGCGCTTTAAACGTGATATTCATCTGGCGGTCAACCCGACCTACTGGGACCGGGCCGCCGTGAAAAACGACGGCATCACCCAACTCACCATTTCCGAGGTGCTGCTATCCCTGATTGATTATCACCGCGGGGATGTGCAGTGGCTGCCCGACCTGCCCTCAACCAGCCCCACCGTGGCAGATCTGGCCAATGCCGGCCGGTCCGATGTGCACAAGGTGCCGATGGCCGGCACCTACTTCTACAACTTCAACTGCGCCCCCACGCTGGCCAATGGCCGCAGGAACCCGCTGGCCGACCCCCGCGTGCGCCGCGCCTTGGCCCTGACCATCGATCGCCGGATCATCGTCACCAAGATCACCCGTCTGAACCAGCCCATCGCCTACACCTTTATTCCTCCCGGCGTCATCCCCGGCTATTCGCCGCCCCTGCCCCCGCAACCGGCCAACCCCGTGGCTGAGGCCCGCAAGCTGCTGGCCGAAGCGGGCTATCCCGGCGGGCGGAACCTGACCGGCCTGTCTATCTTGTATAACACCGAGGGGGGGCATCTGGCCATCGCCCAGACCATCCAGGCCAACTGGCATCAGGCTCTGGGCGTGTCAGTGACCCTGGAGGGTGTCGAGGCCCGCATGTTCAGCCAGCGTCTGCGCCAGCACAACTTCACCATCAGCCGAGCCGCCTGGATCGGCGACTACCGCGATCCCACCACCTTCCTCGACAAGTTCATTACCGGCAACGGCAACAACGATGCCCAGTACTCCAACCCCGCCTTTGATGCCCTCATGCACCAGGCCGAACTCCAGCCCGACCAGGCCAGACGCATGGCTATTCTGGAAAAAGCCGAGGCCCTGATGCTGGCCGATCAGCCCATTGCTCCGATCTTCCACTATGTCTTCGTCGAAATGTACGACCCCCGGAAGGTCCAGGGGCTGGAATCGGGACCGTGGAACATCCACCGCCTCGAATTCGTCAGCGTAAAGTAGGGCCTGCTATTGCAGGTCTCCGGCGGGGAGGGCACGGAAATCGTCACCCGCGCCTTTCGCGATCGACAATCGAAAATCAGAAATCGAAAACTCCCCATGCTTCGCCTGATCGTCTCACGCCTGCTGCAGCTCCCGGTCATCCTGGCGGTGATCTTCGTGGTCACATTCGTCCTGGCCTGGGTGATTCCCGGCAACCCGTTGGATCGGTCCCCCGATCGGCGCCCCCCCAAGGCCGTCCAGGAGGCCATGCTGCGGCAGTACAACCTGGACAATCCCTGGACCTTTGCCACCAGCTACCTCAAAGGCATCTTTCTGCATGGCGACCTCGGCCCCAGCCTGTACTACCCGGACCGGCGCGTGGATGAGGTCCTGGCGGAAGGCCTGCCCGTTTCGGCCGCCCTGGGCGTGGCCGCTTTGGTGCTGGCGTTGATCATCGGCCTGGCGGCAGGGGGGATCGGCGCCCTGAAGCCGCGTTCAACGTGGGATTTCTCCAGCCTGCTGGTGGCTCTGGCCGGGGTGAGCCTGCCCACCTTTGTGACGGCCTCGGTGCTGTTGGCGGTGTTCGCCGGCCTTTTGAGCTGGGTGCCCATCGGGGGCTGGGACTGGCCCGGATGGGCGGTCTGGACGGGGGCCTGGTGGAGCGGCGCGGGGGCCATGATCGGCCGGATGATTCTGCCCGCCCTGGCCCTGTCCCTCTTGCCGGCGGCCTATATCGCCCGCCTCATCCGCCTGGGCCTGGCCGAGGTCATGAGCAGCGATTACATTCGCACGGCCAGGGCCAAGGGCCTGTCGCCGCGTCAGGTCCTGATGCGCCACGCCATGAAGGTGGCCTTCCTGCCGGTGCTTTCCTTCCTGGGGCCGGCCGCGGCCAGCGCCCTGACGGGGTCGTTCGTGGTGGAACAGGTTTTTAGTATTCCGGGGGTCGGCCGGGATTTCGTCGCCGCCGTGCTCAACAAGGACCAGTTCCTGATCCTGGGCCTGGTGCTGGTCTACTCCACCATGCTGATCTTGTTCAACCTGATGGTGGATTTGGCCTATGCGTGGGTGGATCCGCGCATCGAGCTGTAAGGCCGTAGGGTGGGTCAAGTCACCGGACCCGCCTTTTCTTCTTCAGGGCCTGCGGCCCTGATCCTTTACGCCAGTTTCTTCCGCGCGACCGTTCCCGCCTTGGTGGTCTGGACATCGTACCCTGCCTCCTGCAACTCCCGGCGCAAGCGATCTGCGGTGGCAAAGTCTTTGGCCTGGCGGGCGGCATCCAGGGCCGTGCATTTGGCGGTAGCGTCCGTATCCATCCCGGCATCGGCACCGGCGCCGGGGCTCAAGCCCACGGCCAGCACCTGATCCACGGCCGCCAGAGCCGCCGCGGCCGCCGCGGGGTCAGTCACCGGCTGCGTGATCCACTGGAAGACGGCCGCGAGGGCGGCGCTGATGTTCAGGTCGTCGGCCAGAGCCTGCGTGAACTGGGCGACCATGGGGTGTTCCAAGGGCCAGGTGGTGCGGGGCGGGGGGGCAACCTTCAAGCGGGCGGCGAAGTCGCGCAGCTTCTGGACGGCGGCGGCCGAGTCCTGCAACCCCTGCAACGTGAAGTTCATGTTGCCCCGGTAATGGCCCTTGAGCAGTTCGTACCGCAGCACCGCGGGATCCACCGGCCGTTTTCCGGGGGTGGCCCGGCCCTCCAGCACATCGCGCACCGTGTAGAAGGTCCCGCGGGATTTGGACATCTTCTGGCCCTCCACCATCAGGAAACGCGTATGCATCCAGAACCGCGCAAACCCCCGGAAATCGCCTTGTGCGTGCAACAGGCCCTCATCCGTCGCCCCCACGCTCTGGGCGATCTCGCACTCGTGGTGGGGGAAGATGTTGTCCTCCCCGCCGGTGTGGATGTCGATGATGGACAGTGGCGACTCCTGCCCGGCCAGCTTGCCCAGCACGTAGGACGACATGGCCGAGCACTCGATGTGCCAGCCGGGGTAGCCCACGCCCCAGGGCGACTCCCATTTCATGATGTGGGTGGGATCGGGCTTCCACAATAGAAAATCGGCGGGATGCTTCTTGACCGCCTGATGGGCCTCCAGCACCCGGCCGCCGGCCCCGCCGCGCAGCTTGTCCAGCGTGTTGCCCGACAGCCGGCCGTACTCGGGGAAGCTCTGCACATCAAAGTAAACACAGCCATCCGGGGCCTGGTAGGCGTGGCCGCTTTCCACCAGTTTCAGGATGACCTGGATCATCCGGCCGACGTGGTCCGTCGCCCGGGGCATGTGTCCGGGATATTCGTCCGCAATCTTGAGCTTCAGGGCCCTGGCATCCGCCAGGAACGCCTGGGTGAAGTACTGGGCCACCTGGTAGGGATCATCGGGATTCTCGACGCTGCCGGGGGGCAGTTTGCCCGCCTTCTTGGCCTCCTTCAGCCGCTGGGCGGCCACGGCCATCTTGTCCTGCCCGCCGCCATCGGCCAGGGAATCGTCGGTCATGTGCCCCACATCGGTGATGTTCATCACCTGTTGCACCTGGTAACCCGCCAGTTCCAGAAACCGCCGCAGAACATCGGCGAAGACGAAGGCCCGGAAGTTGCCGATGTGGGCGAAGTCGTAGACTGTGGGCCCGCAGTTGTACATGAACACCTGCGGGGGGCTAACGGGTGCAAACGGCTGAACGCTGTGGCTCAGCGTGTTATAGAAGCGGATCTCCATGGGGAAGATTGTAATGCTCAAACCCCAGGGACAATTTCAGAATGCAAAGGTCCAGGATCGAGATTCAGATTCTCCGAGCGATACGCACCGCCCAAGGTCTTCTGACGAGCTGTCGAGATGGGCTGTCAAGCCTTGACCCTGAGCCGGTTTTCTCCTATTCTGCCGGGTTCCGGCTGCCAATAGCGGCCCGTTGGGCTTGTAGCTCAGTTGGTCAGAGCGCACCCCTGATAAGGGTGAGGTCGAGCGTTCGAATCGCTCCAGGCCCATTGAATAGAAGTTCTGCTGAACGCTATACTTAACGTACATGCCTGTGTTGGGCAAGGCGGCTCGCGACGCTGGAAAAAGGTGGTAGTTTCCACTTTCCCCGCCGAAGGAGCAGCACCATGCCCGCTGCCCCGTCTCGTAACCTGATGCCCGGGGGCGTCTCGGAAACCACCGGTACGGTGCTGGCAACCGTCAGTCTGGCCGGCCATTTCGATGCGGCGCTGGTCGAGCAGGTCGCCAAGGTCTGTTCCGGCCAGGGGCCGACCGAGGTGCGCTGTGTCGGAGGCGCCGCACGCAGTGACCTTCTGCTGCAGCTCAAAGCCCCCGCGCTGAAGATTCCGACCGTGGCACTGGATTGCCCCGAACCGACCAGCCGGGGTGCCGCGCTGCTGGCCCCGGGGCGATGATCACCCGGAGGCGTCGCGCTCGCCGACCGCAAGAATTCGTGCCCGGTTGGCTCCGGACCCCTGAGCATTGCGCGCGTGCCCCCACGGCGTGCCGGATCTTCCTGATCGCGGCATGCTTCCGATCGTAGGCCCGCCGTTTATGCCGCTGCGGCCGCGGCGACGTACCATTGCAGGCGTCCCTTGCCCGCCTCCTTGGCGATATAGAGCGCGCGATCGGCAAAGCAGAGCAGTTCCTCGGCCGTATGGGCTGAGGTGGCCTTGCGCAGGGCCATCCCGATGCTGACCGAGGGCGGTTCGCCCTTGTATCCCTGGCCCACGATTGACGTACAGGATTCCTGGAAGCGGGTCTGGATGCGCCGGCCGACGCTTTCCGCCACGTCCCTTCGATCCATATCCAGGAGAATGACAAACTCATCCCCCCCCAGCCGCGCCGAAAAATCATCGTCGCGCAGGCTGGTCCTGATCGCCTCCGAGGCCGCCATGAGTACCTGGTCCCCCACTTTATGCCCCAGGGAGTCATTGACTTTCTTGAAATTATCGAGATCCAGGGCCAGACAAATCAGCTCCCGCCCCTCGCGGATGGCGGCGCTGAAGCGGCGCTCCATCTCCAGGTCCCAGGCGCGGCGGTTGGCCAGCCCGGTCAGGGTATCGGTCGAGGCCATCACTTCCAGCTTGTGGGCGGCCACCTCCAATTCGTGGGTCCGGTTGGCCACCCGCTTTTCCAGTTGGATGTTCGCATCGATGAGCGCCTGTCGGCTGACGATCAACTGGCTGGCCATATCATTGAAAGCCGTAATCAAGTACCCCATTTCTCCATTGTCGCGTACGGCCAGGGGTTTGGGCCGGCCTCCCTCGGCAATGCGCCGGATGGCCAGCAGCAACTCGCTCATCACCTCTGTGTTGCGGCGAACCATCCGGCGAAACATCGGCAAGGCGACCAGAATCATGGTCAGCAGGCCCATCGCGCCGGCAACGGCGCTGTCGAGGATGGGACGCAGCCACGGGGGGCCCCAGATGTCCATGTGCCCCACGACCAGCCAGGGCCCCCGGAGCAGAGCGGCCACCCCGACGGTGATCAGGGCCTGGGCCGCCAGGATGGCAAGCATGGTCCACACCAGCCGCCGGTACAGCAGCTTGCGCGGGGTAAACTCCATCGTCACCATTTCCGTGGTATCCCATTCGATATTGACTGGTCTCATGGTTCAGCTCCACCGTAAGCCGGGGGTACGGCTCCAATCCACCATCGGGCGGTTGAACACCCGGGTTAAGGGCCCGCTGTGCCCCGGGCGCCGACCTTGGTTCACCGCCAAGGATTCTCCCTTGCGAGCCAGCACCGGATTGGCCGCCGTCAATGGCCGATGGTCAGCGTTCCACCGCCCGATACGGTGATGGTGTTGGCGATCAACTGGGTGGCAAATTCGCCGTTGGAGCCGCCGCTGATGACCACCGCCGACGAGGGCAGGTAGGCAGTGCCCCCGATGTTGACGATCCCACCGCCACTGACATTGCTCGCGGCGATGGTGCCGCGCTGCTGGAACCAACTGATGCCCTGGTAGGTCCCCGAGGTGGGGGGGGTTTGCACAAGGTTGCCCGCCGTTTGAATTGTTACCGTGGATGTAGAACCCATCAGATAGAAGATGACGCCGCTGGCGTTGACCGTTCCGGCCTTGATCGTCAGGCCCTTGCTGCCCAGGATGTAGATGCCCGGGCTAAGCGTGACGTTGCCCCCGCTGACGGTGATTCCTCCGGAATAGTAGCCGGCATCGTAGGTGACCGATCCACTCGAAATACTGACCGATCCCTGGTCCGTGCCCGGTGTCGGGGCCGGCAGCGAGGCCAGCGGATCAGAGACGGGAGCCACACCGGTGGTCAGTGTCCCGGTATAGGTGGCGCCGCCCGTAAACGCGGCTTTGCCGACCACATTGATGGCCGTCGCGTGGACGGAACTGCTGCCTGAACTGACCCACAGGGCGGGGTTGCCATTTGAGTTGACCTGGAGAGTTGTGATATTCAACGTGCTGCCGCCGCTGACGGTTATGGCTTTGTTGGTTGTCCCAGACAGGCTGATGACCGCCGGGGCAGTGTTCTTAGGTATGTAAAAGTTCTGCACCATCACCGACGCACCGTTGACGGTCCCCACGGACTGCAAGGTCACCGGGTCGGCGTTGTTACTCAGACTGCCCGTGCTGTCAATCGTTCCATCCCCGTTCTTATCCACCCCGTCATAGAGGCTGACCGTAAAGGTTCCGGCCCCGCAGGGCACATCCACCAGCCAGGGCCCCGGCTGAGCGCCGGTGCGCCAGGTGTTGTCCTTGCTGACGATCGCCAGCCCGGCCGCCAGACCCGACTCGGCCACCGCCTGGGCCCGCGCCGAATCCGCAACCACATAGGTCGTAGCCCGCGAGGTGGACGACACCGCCAGGAAGGTCAGTCCCAGCACCACCCCGATGCTCACGGCGATAAGCACCAGCACCAGCGCCGCCCCCTGGTTTCTGCGATGTTCCACCCGCCGCGCTTGCATGGCTGATCCTTTCCTCAGTGCAGGATTCTGAGGCTGTCGCCGCCCACCACCACGGTGGCCGGACTGCTCAGCGTGATGGCATAGTCGATCTCGGTGCCGGTGGTGGCGGTCACGGGAGTGAACGCCGCGGCACTGACCTGGCTGGCGGCCACCCGCGTCTGCAACCTGCCCGAGCTGATCAGGGAATTCGTCAGGGCGTTGAAGTCCGTCCCGCTGATGGGGTAGGCCGTGTCCGATGCGGCATTCACCCCGCTGAAGGCTTCATAAATGCATACCTGGGAAGTGGTTGGCGAATAATCGATGCGCCGCAGGCCGGAAACGTGGACCTGCCCGTCGTTGTAGGTGTCACCTTTCCACAGCACGAGGTAGTCGCTGCCGCTGGCCAGAAGCGTGGTGGTGCTGCGAATCGCGGTGTTCAGGCGGTTGCGCAGCACCGCCGCCTGCAACACATCCTGGCGGGCGGCCAGATCGTTGGCGGTGCCCTTGGACATCGCGAACAACATGCCCATGGCCCCCGCCGCCACCAGGGCCGTGATGCTGAGAGCGACCAATAGCTCCACCAGTGTAAAACCCGGGCATGTGCTGCAGTGTTTCATCACCGATCTCATTGCGTGGGGTTGGCCACAAAGCGCACCATCTGCCACGTCTGGCCATCGGGCTGCATTACGGTCACTGTGACCGCGCGTCCGGTGACGGTGCGACCGATTGAAGTCAGGGTCATCGTGGTGTCCTGCACGGCGACGCGGCGGGTGTACCCGCTGAACCCGGATGGGTAAGCCGCTCCGGAAAGCTGGGTCAACCCGGTTGGCCCGTCCGTATAGCCGTTGTAATCGGCAATGTCGTCATAGGAATTACGAGTCTTTTCATTGCCGTGGGGCCCGAAGTCGCTGGGGAATTTGGGGTCCTGGTAATAAAGGCGCACGATTTCCTGCATCAGGTCTACACCCAGGATGGAAGCCCGCCAGGCCTGATCACCGGCATTGCTCTGCTGGGCTCCGGCAGCCAGCGTGTACAGAATCCCCAAGACCGCCAGTTGCAGGATGGCCAGGGCAATCACCGCCTCGACCAGGGTGAAGCCTGGGCCGCGTTTTCGGCCGCGAACTACCTGTGTCTGGCGATACATGCCGCCACCACCCTCTCCGGGGGCACTCCTGGCGCAGACGGGCCCCTGTGGCCTTATCGGCGCTTTGCCGGGGCACGTTGAGTGCGGACCAGCTCCCTACGGGGATGGGTCGAATTTCCCCGCCCGCACGTGGCCCCTACCCTGAGTCAAGCATCCCTTCCGCCTGGTCGATGGCATTAAGGTCATGGAGCATGTCCTTGCGACCTGCCGGTGGCTGGTCTGCGGGGCGCCTGGCCTGTCGGCCGGCGCCCGGCCGCGCTGCCGCCGCGCCATGACCCTCATCGAGCTGCTGATCGTGATCGTCTGCCTGGCCATCGCGGCCGTGCTGGTGGTGCCCGAAATCGGGGCCGCCAATGCCTTGAGCCTGCCCAAGGCGGCCGAACTCGTGTCCGCGGATCTGCAGTTTGCCCAGCTCCAGGCCATGCAGTCGGCGGTCAATCCCGTGGTGGTGGTCTTCAAGGTCAGCGGTAATTCCTACCAGATCGCGCGGGCCTCCGACCCCGCCACGCCCATCACCAATCCCGCGGACGGCCAGCCCTATGTGGTGACTTTTGGCCAGGGCCGGGCCGCGCCACTTGCGGGCGTCACAATTCAGTCCCTTGCGTTGGGATCCGGCGGCAATACCCTGACTTACGCGGCCTACGGCTCGCTGGCCGGCGGCGCGGATGCCCAGATCACCCTGGCCGCCCACGACCACACCCTGACGCTGACGGTCAACGCCTCGACGGGTGCCGTCACCATCGGCCAGATTCAGTAAAGCGGGCCCTGGTTCCGGCCGGGGCGGCCTGTGCGGCCGCGGAGCGGTCTTCACGCCCGGCGCTGACTGGCCTGCCGAGGCTGCCGAAGGGCGCAAACAGAAATTGGCCTACCCCGCCACCTGGTTCGCCCAGTCCATCGCCTCGTAGTACCCCATGGCGATATCCGACTGGGATTGATGCATGCCCAAGGAGCTTTCCATCACGGTTCCCCAGTCGCCTTGTTCGCAGGCCTGCACGACGGACCACAGCCGGCTCAGTTCGAAGCTGGCCTGAGGCTCCCCCAGCAGCACCTCCTGGACGTCCTGGGCCAGCCCGGTCTGGGGCAACAGTTGTGCCAGCGGCATGCCCATGACAGCCTCGAAGCCTGAGAGCAACCCGATGAAGAAGCAATCGAGTTGCCGGTCCACCAGCCCTTCGCCGGCGGCCAGCTTTTCACAGGCCCGGGCCCGAACCACGCAATTCAGCAGCAACTGCCTGGCTTGGGCGCGGCTCAGGCAGGTCAGGCTCAACAGCATGACCCACTTGCGCAGGGGGTTTCTGCCCAGGAGGGTCAAACCCTGCTTGATGGAGGTCACTTGGCGGCGGATGCCCATGGCCGCCGAATTAAGATAGCGCAGGAACTGGTAGGACAAAACCGCATTGTGCTTGATCAGCTTTCCGATGTAATCAAAATCACAGGCCTCGTCGTTGACGGCCTTCATCAACTGCAGGATGTCCAGTTCGGAACCAGCCAGTCGCCGGCCCTCCAGAATGACCGGCTTGGCGAAATAGTAGCCCTGGAAATACCTGGCCCCCAGGGCCTCGCACTCCTGCTTCTCCCGGAGGGACTCGACCTTTTCCGCAAGGATGGACACCCCCCGCTCGCGGGCCGCGGCATACAAGGCCCGGCGTTTCTCATCCTGGACGCCCAGGCAATCCACCTTGATGATGTCGACGTGCGGGAACAGCGGCCCGACATCCGCCAGTTCGATCACGTCATCCAGCGCGACCTTGTATCCCATGGCCCGGGCCTGCTGGCAGGTCGCGATCAGGTCGTCGGACACCGCCGGGGCCTCCAGCAGTTCGATCACCGTGCGCTGGGGAGGCAGCACGTGATAGATTTCCTTATCCAGCAGTTGGCCGGTCATGTTTACGAAGGCGACCTTGCCATCGGTCAAGCGGTCAAACCCGATGGCCAGCAGGGAATTGGCGATCGTGGCCAGGGTCGCCTGGTTGCCATCGTTGTAGTTGGATTGCTGTTCGTGCGCCGCCCGGAACAAGAGTTCGTAGCCGATGGTCTGACCGGCGGTATCGAGAATTGGTTGGCGCGCCACCAAGGCGGTCAGCGCCGTAACTGGCTCAGCCGTTCCCCATTCCTTTGCGTTGGTGTTGCCCTCAGTCACACCGCCCCCTTTCCCAGACTCAGGCATCGTTATCGGACAAACTCAGCAAAACACTGCATACTCTTCTGCTGCTATCGGCGGGATAACCCCTGCTCCTTTATCAGCGGAATCGGCACCCCGATGCATGTTTGCCGAGCGCCGGCCGGCCCCCGATGTCAAGTTCATGGTATTTCGATCCGAAAATCCCTTGTGTGCTGGGGGATGGGTCCCCCATCCAGGAAGTTGCCAGTTGTGAGGTGTGGGTGTGAGTATTCATCTTGCCGGAGGCGTTCTGTCCCAAGTGAGGCGACCCCAACGGGTCGAAGGCTTGCCTATTGGCTGTGCCGTGCTGCCTGGGGTGATCCACCTGGTTCAGTTTCAGAAGCAGGGCGGCCGGGTTCTGGCCGCCACCCATCCGCTGCCCGGCTCGGAGATCGGCAGCGAGGAGTGGTGGTCGGGCCTGGACCAGGCTCTGACAGAAATTCTCCCCGACTGGCCCTTTGCGGGCCGGGCGCTGGTGCTCAGTTGCCCGCCCCTGGCGCGGGCGGTCAAGTGCCTGGAGCTGCCCCTGATGTCCGATGAGGAAATCGCCCGGGCCGCCGTGTGGCAGCTTGCCAAGGATCTGAATGTGCAGGCCGGCGATTTGACCTGCCAGGCCCTGAGCTTGAAGGGCATTCTGAAGGAAGAGCCGGCCAACAAACTGGAGGCGATCACCTTCTCCGCCCCGACCCGAACCCTCTGCCGCCTGGCCGACGTGATGGTCGCCCATGGCCTGGAACCGGTTGCCATTGATGACCCCCTGTGTGCGGTGGCCCGGGGCATCGATGCCGGCTCTCCGCGGGCGGGCAGCCCCAAGGATGACACGCTGGCCATCGTTGAAATGGCCGGGCCCGAGAGCTTGCTGGCCATCGTCCGCGGCGGCGACCTGCGACTGGTCCGGCGCATCGGCTTGGGCGTGGCCGCCTTCGACCAGAACGTGGCCAAGCGTCTGAACGTGGACGTCGTCCAAGCCCGTTCGATGCGCCTGTCCGCAGCCGCCGATCCCCGCATCACCGCCGCTGTAGACCAGGCCATCGCTCTGGCGGGCCAGGAGATTGCACGCGAACTGGTCATGACCGTGCGCCATCACATGGCGCGCAGTTGCGATGGCTGGCCGATGGGCGGCATCCTTCTCGCCCCCGAGGACCTGGCGCCCCTAGCTGACGCCATCGGCGCTCACGTGGGCATCCAGTTCAACCCGCCTCTGGCGTTGCCCGGCGCCGGCTGGGGTCAATTGGACCCCGCTGTAATCGCTTCAACCAGTCGCCGGCCGCAGGACTGGTTCATCGCTGTCGGTCTGGCCCTGTATGGAGCCCAGCCCACGTGGCCCGGGGCCGAGGAGGCCGCATGAAACGCATCAACCTGCTGCCTAGATCCTGGCTCGATCAGCGTGAACGCGGCCGGGCCCGCCACACCGCCGTGGTTCTGGTCTGCGCCGCCCTGCCCCTGCTGTTGGTTCTGGGCGGGCTGTGGTTCCGTCAGTCCCGGCAACTGCAGAACGATATTCGGTTTCAGACTCAGCGTATTGCCGACCTGACCGGCCAAGTCGCCCGCATGGAGGGTGTGGTGAAGGCCAAGACAGTTCTGCAGCGGCAGCTTGCGGAGCGACGGACGCTTGTTCTGCCGCTGGCCACCACGCGTACCATGGCGCTGCTGGTCGCCTGCATGCCTCAGCGCCTCGCCCTGACCCAGTTAATCATCGAGGCGCCTTTGCCGACGGTCTCCGATGGCGCGGACGCCCATAAATCCTCCGCCGCCAAGGCGGCGTCAGCGCCCTTTGGGCTCCTGCCGCCGACGGCCCTTAAGATGCACGGCTATGCCGCCGACGATCTGACGGTGGCCAACTTCGTGAACCAGGTGGCCCAGCAGCCCCTGTTCCAGGATCTGAAACTGGGCATGAGCAAGCAAGTCCGCCTGAAGGACAGTTCCCTTCAGGAATTCTACCTCACCATGACTGTCCCCATGAACCGTCAGTTCGCGATGGGAGCATGGCATGATTGACCGACGCAGATTATGGAATTACCGGCTGCCGCTGGGCATCGGCGCCGGGCTGATCGTCCTGCTGATCGTGGCCACGGTCCTTCAGACGGCGGCTTTGCACGGGCGCCGGGCCCGGCTCAACGCCCTGCTCGCCCAGAGTCACCAGTTGGAGCAGCAGGTGGCCTCGCTGCCCGCCGTCGACGCCGAGGTGGCCAACATGCGTCAGCAGTGGAATCACGCGGGGGCCGATGGCTCCCTGGCCATGGGCGCGCTTCTGCAGCGCCTGGGTCAGGATATGGCCGCCACTGGAGCCCATGATCGCCAGATCGAGACCGGCACTGCCACGCGCGTCCTGCAGTGGCGCTGCCTGCCCATTACCATCAGCTTCCGCAGCAATTTCTTGACGGTGCAGGAGTTTCTCCAACGCGTCGAGGCCTACCCCGTCGCCATCCGGCCCGAACGCATCAGCCTGACCCGCGACGACCCTCTGGGCCAGCCCCAGGGGCCCCTGCAGGTCACCATCAATCTGGATGCGCTGACGCCCGCCAGTGGGCAGGAGGCGCACTGATGAGTACCACCCGAGCCCGTCCAAAGCAGCGGCAGATGATCATTCTCGGATCGCTGGTGGTCGTGATGCTGGGCCTGATGATCAGGGTGCTTTACAAGCCCGCGCCGCCGCAGGCTCAGGCCAGCCAGTCTCCGGCCATGCCGGCGTCCGGCGCGGGGACCGGCAGTCCCCCCGCGGCCCGGCCCGCTCTGCCCCGGGTGGTGGTCAACTGGGCCGCTGAGGCGTCCCGGGATCCCTTCGATTTGACGAAGGCTCTCGGCAGCCCGGGATGTGTGCCGGCACCCCCGGTTCACACCGGTGAGGCCACGCCGGCCCCGACGCGCCAGCAGCAGGACCAGGATCTGCGCAAAGCCGCCCTCGACCAGTTGCAGGTGCAGGCTACGTTGCTGGGCAATCGCCCACAGGCCCTGATCAACGGCCAGACGTGGCAAATCGGGCAGGTGATCCAAGGCTTTACCCTGCGGGCCATCCACAGCCGCAGCGTGGTGGTGGAAAAGGATGGCATCCAGATCACCATCAATATGTGAGGTGCGACCTCGTTTCGGGGTTGGAATTCACCCATGACCCAATCGCCAGGCGACAACCAGGGTACCCCTCGGCGACCACTGCGGCTGGGCGAGATCCTCGTTTCCCGCGGCCTGCTGACGGCCGCACAACTCGAGGAAACGCTCAACCGTCAGCACCAGCAGCCGGGTAAGCTGCTGGGCGAGTTCCTGGTCGAGCAGAAGCTTGTTGCCCAGGCCGATGTCACCGCCGCCCTGGCAGCTTCGCTGGGCATTCCCTTCTGCCGCCTCACCGAGCGCATGATCGCCCAGGACGCCATCGCGCTGTTGCCCTGGAGCTTCCTGGAGGCTCGCAACATCCTGCCCATGAACGCCAGCGGCGACTGGATCACGGTCGCGGTGGCGGACTTTACCAACCTGCAGTTGCTGGAAGAGATCGCCGCCAAAACCGGCAAGCGCGTGCAGTGTGTGGCCGCCGTGGCGGACAACCTCCGCCAGGTGCGTCAAGCCTTCGCCCCCGTCCATCAGCAGCCCGCCGCGGCCCAGGAAGGCCCGGGCCACGATTTCAGCGACATTGTGGACGAGATCAACGAGGGCGAGCTGAGCGTGGTCGAGGATGCCCCGCAGGAGGAGCAGCAGACCCAGGCCAGCCTGGAGGCCGCCGCCTCCGATTCGCCCGTCGTCAAGCTGGTCAACTACCTCATCCGCAAGGCGGTCGAACGCCGGGCCAGCGACATTCACATCGAGCCCAACGACGGCGAATGCCGCGTGCGCTACCGCATCGATGGCGACCTGGTCGAGCAGATGCGCCCGCCCTTCAAGCTCCTGCCCGCCGTGGTCAGCCGCATCAAGATCATGGCCGACATGGACATCTCCGAGCGCCGCGTCCCGCAGGATGGGGGCATCACCGTCATGGTGCAACAGCGGGCGGTCGATCTGCGCGTCTCCACCATGCCCACCAAATGGGGGGAGAAGGTGGTCATCCGCATCATTGACAACAATGCCGCCCTGCTCAAGCTCGACGCCTTGGGTTTCAGCCCGGGCATTCTGGCCCGCCTGCGCTCCACCATCACGCTGCGCAGCGGCATTATCCTGGTCACCGGACCCACGGGCAGCGGCAAGTCCACGACGCTCTATGCCACCCTCGCCGAAATCGTCTCGGATAAGCGCAATGTCAGCACCATCGAGGACCCCATCGAATACAACATGAAGGGGGTCAACCAATTCCAGGTCAACAAGAAGGCGGGGTTCACCTTCGCCTCCGCGCTCAGGGCCCTCTTGCGCCAGGATCCCAACATCATCATGGTCGGCGAAATCCGCGACATGGAGACCGCCCGTCTGGCCACCGAGGCCGCCCTCACGGGCCACCTTGTCTTCGCCACGCTGCACACCAACGATGCCCCCAGCGCGCTGACCCGGCTGGTCAACATGGGTGTCGAACCCTACCTGGTCGCCGCGGCCCTGCGTGCCGTGCTGGCCCAGCGCCTGGTCCGTAAGCTCTGCCCGCACTGCCGCCTCCAGAAACCGGTCGATCCGGCCATG
Organism: Planctomycetota bacterium; assembly: GCA_021784455.1. Lineage (GTDB taxonomy): Bacteria > Planctomycetota > Phycisphaerae > Phycisphaerales > Phycisphaeraceae > JAJXSS01. The sequence goes on along the minus strand of JAJXSS010000012.1, from coordinate 6,291 downwards.
CAGGCCCTGATCTACCAGGCCACCGAGGCCCAGACCGATCTCGAGTTCGTCTACACCGCCCCCGGCTGCGCCCGCTGCGCCCAGACCGGCTGCTCCGGGCGGGTCGCGGTTCATGAGTTCCTGGAGGTGGACGAGGGCCTGTTGACCTCGATCGGCCACAGCATGGACCTGCCTGCCCTGCGCCGCCTGGCCCGCCCCCGGGGGTATCAGCCCCTGCTCTTCGATGGCCTGGCCAAGGTGAAGGAGGGCCTGATCTCGCTGGAATCGCTGTTTGAGGTCATCGGTCGCGTGGATGACACCATCCAACCGGCTCAGCAACAGCAACAGGCGGCCTAGGGAGACTGCGATCATGGCGGCATTCGCTTATGAAGCCCGAACCGATACCGGCGAACTGATCACCGGCGTGGTCAACGCTGCCTCCCTGGACGACGCCGGCCAGCGCCTGAGCGAGGAACACAAGTTCGTCGTGCGCCTCGGACCCACCCGCGAGCGCGGCCAGCGCCAGGTCCGGGCCCGCGGCCGGGGAGGCGCACGCGTCCGTCCACAATCCGTGATCTGGTTCACCTCCCAGCTCTCGATCATGGTTGAAACCGGAATCAACATCGGCGAGGCCCTGGAATGCCTGGCCCGGCAGACCAAGGATGCCGCCTTCCGCCCCATTCTCGAGGAGGTTGCCCGCTATGTGCGTGAAGGCCGCCCCCTGTCCGATTCCCTGGCCGGCCACCCGCGTGCCTTCCCGCCCATCATGCCCGCGCTGCTGCACGCCGGCGAAATGAGCGGCACCATGACCGTCATCCTGGGCCGCCTGGGCAGCTACCTCCAGACCCAGGCCACCATCATCAAACGCCTGCGCGGAGCCATGATCTATCCGGCCGCCATGCTCAGCCTGTGCCTGGGGGTCACGATCTTCATGCTCACCGTCATCCTGCCCCGCTTCGCCAAGATTTTCGCCGCCAAAGGCGCCACGCTGCCCCTGCCCACCCGCATTCTCATGGCCACCAGCGACTCCCTGATCCACTACAGTTACCTCTGGGTGGCTGGGCTGGTGGTCCTGGGCATCGCCGCATTCTTCTGGGCCCGCTCGGCGGTCGGCCGACGCCAGAGCGACTGGCTCAAGCTCAACATCCCCCTGGTCGGCGGTATTTTCCGCAAGCTCTACCTGGCCCGCGCTTTCCGGACCCTGGCCACCGTCATTCAGGCCGGGCTGCCCTTGACCGAAGCGCTGGAAGTGGCGCGCGACGTCTCGGACAACTACTATTTCCGCGATCTGTGGGTCCAGGTCGCCGCCCGCGTCATCCGCGGCGAGCGCCTGGCCGGGCCGCTGCTGGCCTCTCCCTATGTGGAAGAGTCCCTCAGCCAGATGATCGACAGCGGTGACAAGACCGGCCAGCTCGGCAAGGTCTTCGAGCGCCTGGCCGGCTTCGAAGAGGTGGAATTCGACGAGACGGTCAAAGTGTGCATGCAGTTCATTGAGCCGGTCATGATCCTCTTTCTGGGCTCCATGATCGGCTTCATCGCGATCTCCCTCCTGCTGCCCATGTTCTCTGTTGCCCAAGTCGTCGCCCATTGACTCCCCGAAGGTTCCGGATACCCCGCTGAATACGGCCGCGATCCGGACGATGAGGCTGCAACAACGTGCTGACTCCCTGCGCGGCCGACAGGATGAGGCCGGGGGCGCATCGCCCGTACCCCAACGAAGCAGGTCGGGGCTGCTGCCCACCGCTCCGGAGCCTGGCCCGATGGCGGCAGCAGGGGCCGGGGCAGCCTAAAGATCGTTTCAGGTCTCCATCGATTCAAGTAAGGACTAGGCCATGTTCGATTCAGTGCATGCCTTGTGGGCATGTCGCACGATGTCGTGATGGGCGTCAAACGGTGAAAATCGACATAATCTAAGGATAACAGCCGGATACTTGTGTGACCCGCTCTTGCTGGGCATCCATCTTAGGATATACTACGGTATAGACCAATGCCCGGCAGCGGCGCATTTTCGGACGGTGCATGGTCGCGGAAGGCAGTGTTTGTGGATGTGGCTGGATCGCCCTGTCAGGTCGGGGTCACTCCATCGGCGCTGTGACCGCCGAATCCGAGTTTTCAGCGTGCCGGGTTGTGGATGTCCGTCCAGGGAGGACCGATGGGACAGGACCTCGTCAGCCGCCAGACGCATCTGGCCAGGTTCCGACGCTTGCTGACCAGCCCGGCCATGATTCCTCTGGGCATGATTCTGCTGATCGCGTCGGCGTTGGTGTTTGGGCGTAAACCGCAGGTCGATGCCGCTGGCCGGCCCATCGTGGTGTATGCCCACCCGCCCTGCCCGCCCGATCTGATGGTGATTTACAATCAGATCTTTGCCAGGTTCCGTCAGACCCATCCCGGCATCGATCTCAAGGTGCTCCATATCACCGGTCAGTATCAGGATAAGGTCAAGGTCATGTTCGCCGGCAACGTGGCGCCGGATGTCATCTTCATGTACCCCTACGATCTGCCGGCCTGGGTGGCCGTTCACGCCCTGGTGCCTCTGAATTCAAGGCTCGGCCCACCGTCGCAGTCAGGCTATTTTGCCCCCATGCTCGAGGCCTTCACGGTGCACGGGCAAATCTACGGCCTGCCCAAGGATGCCTCGGCGCCGGTTCTGTTCTACAACACAGAACTTTTTCGCAAATACCACGTGCCGGTCCCCAATGACCACTGGACGTGGCAGGATCTGCTGGCCGCGGCCCGGCAATTGACGGTGGACACCGACGGCGACGGTCGGATCAACCAGTGGGGACTCAATGCCCCCGAATGGCAGTTGCTGGTGTGGTCTTTTGGCGGCCGGATTCTCGATGCCAGCCATACCCGCTGCCGGCTGGATCGCCCTGAAGCGCTGGCCGGATTACGGTTCTGGGCCGACCTGCTGCACAAATACCATGTCGTACCTCCACCGGAGGTGAACAACGACATCAATGCCATGGAGATGTTCTGTCTGGGGCGGGTGGCGATGAACCTGCAGATGTATCCGGCGGTGTCCGTGTTCCGGAAGCAGGCAGACTTCCCCTGGGATATTGCGCCGGTGCCGCGCGGACCGGCGGGCCGCGTCACCCAGATTGAGGGCAGTGCCCTGGCCATCACTTCGCAGTGCCGGACCCGCCGGGCCGCCTTTACCTTCATTCGCTGGATGACGACCACAGGTGAGCAGATGCTCGCCAGCGTCGAACCGCCTTGCTATCGGGACCCGGCCAACATCCAGGCCTTTCTGGACAACCAGGATCCGCCCGCCGCCAAACGGGTGGCCCTGGAAGCCATGGCCTACGCCCATCCGCCCATCCAGTCTCCCGTCTACAACCAGATCACCGATGCCCTGTCCCCTCTGCTGAACCAGGCTCAGCGCGGCGAGATCCCTGTCGCCCAAGCGGCCCGGCAGGCCACCCGCAGCGTCGACCAGATCATCTCCCGCTATGACACGGACCACACCCATGGCGAATAGCGACAGGATGCCAACCCGCAGACGGGGGCGCAGCGCCCTGGCGAAGGAGGACGCGCGCAACTTCTGGCTCTTTCTTTCGCCTTGGATCATCGGCTTCCTCCTGTTCGGGATCGGTCCGCTGGTCGCCTCCCTGGTGCTGTCTTTCACGAACTACAACATCTTCAACAAGCCCCGTTTTGTCGGCCTGGCCAACTACCGGGAACTGTTCTGGACCGACCCGCTGGTCTACAAGGCCCTGTGGAACACGCTCTTCTATACCGTCTTTGCGGTTCCCCTGGGACTGTGCTTCGCGCTGTGCCTGGCGCTGCTGCTGAACCAGAAGGTCCGGGGGCTGCCAGTCTGGCGCACGATCTTTTACCTGCCGACGGTGGTCAGCGGGGTGGCAATGGCGGTTCTGTGGCGCTGGATCTTCAATCCCCAAGTGGGCCTGCTCAACACCCTGCTCCATCCCCTGTTGGTCCTGTTTCACCTGCCGAATCCCCAATGGCTGATCGATCCGGTGCTGGCCAAGCCCGCCTACGTGCTGATGAGCCTGTGGGGACTGGGGGGAGCCATGATTGTGTTTCTCGCCGGCCTGCAGGGCATTCCGCAGCATCTTTACGAAGCGGCCGAAATGGACGGTGCCGGTCCGGGGCGTCGGTTTCTGCATGTGACCCTGCCGATGCTTTCCCCGGTCATCCTGTTCAATCTCACGATGGGAATCATCAGTTCCTTTCAGATCTTCGCCCAGGCGTACGTCATGACCGGCAACGGCCCCGACAATTCGACCCTGTTCTACGTGCTCTACCTGTTCGATGAGGCGTTTCGATACTTCCGCATGGGATACGCCTCCGCCCTGGCCTGGGTTCTGTTTGTCATCGTCCTGCTGGTCACGGCGGGCCAGTTCTGGCTGGCCCGGCAGTGGGTTTATTACGAAGGAGGTGCGCGTTGAGCGATCCAATCCGCAAGCGGCATCCCGGTCGGCGGTATGGGGTGTACGTGCTGCTGGGGGCCTTCGCCCTGGTCATGCTGCTGCCGTTCTATTGGCTCTTGCGCTCGAGTCTGGTCGGCAATCGGGAAGTCCTGCAACCGATTGAGTCCTGGCGCGACCTTTTGCCCTCGCACCTGCGTTTCCGGAATTACCCGGCGGTATTCGAGGCGATGCCGTTTTTCCGTTATCTGCTGAATACGGTCCTGGTGACCGGTGGTGTGGTCGCGGGTACCGTCATCTCCTCAAGCCTGTGCGCCTATGCGTTTGCCTTCTGCGAGGTCCGCTACAGCCGATGGATCTTCTACGGCGTGCTGGCCACGATCATGCTGCCGCCGGCGGTGGTGCTGATTCCCACCTTCATCCTTTTCCGCGAACTGAACTGGATCGACACCTTCAAGCCGCTGATTCTGCCGGCCTTTTTCGGTTCGCCCTTTGCCATCTTTCTGTTCCGCCAGTTCTTCCTTTCCCTTCCCAAGGAACTCATCGAAGCCGCCCGCATCGATGGCGCCACCGGCCTTCAGATCTACTGGGGCGTGGTGCTGCCCCTGGCCCGGCCGGCGCTGGTAACCGTCATCATCTTCTCTTTCATGGGCTCCTGGAACGAGTTCATGGGTCCCTTGATCTATCTGAACAGCCAGAGCAAGTGGACGCTGCAGCTTGGCCTGAACAGCTTCATCGGACAAATCGCCGGCCAGTGGAACCTTCTGATGGCGGCCACCGTCATGGTGCTGCTGCCGGTGCTCCTGATGTTCTTTTTCCTTCAGCGTTACTTCATCAAAGGCATTGCTATGACGGGGATGAAAGGATAACGCGGGCGGTGGCGCCCGCCCGGTTGGCGCGGCGACGGCGCCGTACGGATCGCCCGCGCGCGGGCTGCCCATTGACGGATCGAGGAAAGACGACTTATAGTCGGAGAACGCGACGATGAGCCACCTGATGACCGCCCGCCAGCCCAAATACCGCCGCATCAGTGAGGAACTGACCCTGGCTATTCGGCGGGGCGAGTACGCTCCGGGGCAGCGGCTTCCCACGGAGCGTGAACTGGCGGAGCAGTACGAAGTCCATCGCATGACCATCCGGCAGGCGACGATCGCCCTGGCCCGGGCGGGTTTGGTGGTCAAGCGGCGTCCCTCCGGCATTTTTGTTCGTGAGCAATGGCCTCAGGATCTGCGTGTTCGGCCTCTGAATCTGATTTGTCCCGCGCAGGAGTTCGCCCATGTGATTGAGTTCATCGAGTATGGCGAGCTTCTGGCGCGTCAGCATGGATACCGGCCGCGCGTGTTGCGCATATACCGGGGCGAAGAGCATATTGCGACCGAAGCCGTGCTCTCTCCCGATCCGTCCATCCTCTTCGGGGTCGGACTGGGGGTTCAGGATGAGCTGCGCCAAGCCATGCGCAAGGCTGAGGACCGCGTCGTGGTGGTTGGCGCGCGGCTGGACGATGTAGGCTTGCGCTCGATCGTCGCGGACGATCAGATGGGGATTCGGCTGGCCGTGAATCACCTGCGCGCCAAGGGCCATCAGCGCATTGGGCTGGTCTGCTCGGTTCCCCAGCCGGGCCATCCGATGATGGAGATCCATATTCAGTACTGGCGCCAGGCCATGTTGTCCACCCAGCGCCAGGCGGACGATCTCGATCGCGACGTCATCCGCCTGGAGCCCGTTCCGATCGGCGGCGCGACGGTGGCCGCTTATGAGGCGGTCATGCACTATTTCCGTCACATGCGCAAACCCTCCGCCACGGCTCTGATCGGCTTGTCTGAAGAGGCGTGCAATGGTGCCGTGGCGGCCTGCTACGAGCTGAAATTGCGGGTGCCGGAGGACGTGTCCATTCTGGATTACAGCGGAACTTACCGGG
>JAJXSS010000314.1 GCA_021784455.1 Planctomycetota bacterium | reverse complement strand
CCAAGCCATTGTAGCCCACGGCAGGGGCCGCGACGGGCTGCGAGGCACGACAAACATGCCCGGGGGGGAATTGCACACCCCCCAGGACTCCGGCTAAAAACGCTGGTTCGCAATCCAACGGTGTGCCGGGTGCTGCAAACCCGCCCGATTCCACCTTCTCTCCATCGGAAAGGGCACTGGTCCGTTCACCGAAGACCAGTATGGTGGCGGTGCCAGGGCACCTACGACCACCTCGTGATCTGGACCATCGTCCCCGAGCCGGCCTCCCTGGCTTTGCTGGTTCTGGGCGGACTGGCGATGATCATCCAAGTCAGCGTCGCTATTCCCGCACCTCATTACTTGACGAATAAAATCCTTGCGGTTGCGCCGCTGCGTTTGGCCCATTCGACTCGATGCATGGGGCGAACTACTCCCCTCCCATGCCAAGTGTCTTTTATCCGGAGTCTTTCCTGGATCACTGGATAGAGTCCAAAAGCCGGAAGCCTCCGCGTGCGGGGCTGGTATTGCGTTCGGGGCAAGGGTTGTTTGATAAACTAATCCCATGAGTAAATCTGATCTTCTGACGGAACTCGGCACACGCACGCTGCTTTGCGATGGCGCCATGGGCACCCAGCTCATTGCCCGCGGCCTGGCTGCCGGCGAATGCGGGGAGCAGTGGAACCTGACCCGGCCCGACGACATCGAGGCCATCCACCGGGCTTATGCCCATGCCGGCTGCGACCTCATCACCACCAACACCTTTGGCGGCACCACCTGCTCTCTTGAGCGTCACGGCCTGGGGGACCAGGCCGATGAGCTCAACCGGGCGGGGGCAGCCCTGGCCCGCAAGGCAGTGGGGGAGGAACGCCCGCACTGGGTCCTGGGCGACATCGGCCCCTTCGGCGGGTTCCTCGAACCGATAGGGGAAATGAGCCCGCGCGAACTCCGACGCATTTTTGAGCAACAGGCTCTGGCCCTGCGCCGCGGGGGGGCGGATGCCATCATCATCGAGACCATGGTCGATCCGGCCGAGATGGCCCTGGCGATCAAGGCCGCCCAGAGCGTGGCCGACTGGCCGGTGATCGCCACCTACGCCTTCAACAAGACTGATGGCCCAGCCCCGGATTCGTCCCCTAAATCCCCCTCTGCATCGCCAGCCGGAACCGCGCCGGAATTTCGCACCATCATGGGCACCTCGGTGGCTGACGCCGTGGGGCAGGCCGTGGATGCCGGCGCCGATGTGGTGGGCGCCAACTGCGGTACCAGCCTGGGTTTGGGCGATTACCTGCACTTGGCCCGGGCTCTGGTCCAGGCCGCCGGGCGGGTGCCCGTCATCCTCCAGCCCAATGCGGGCAGCCCCCAGATGGTCGAGGGCAAACTGATTCACCCCGCTAGCCCCGCCCAGATGGCCGAACTGGTCCCCCAATTGAAGGCCCTGGGTGTCCGGATCATTGGTGGCTGTTGCGGGACAACCCCCGCGCACCTGGCGGCCATGGCCGCGGCCTTAAAGTAGGGGCGGGCAGGCCCTGACCTACGGCCTCCGTTTCGAGGTTTGGCTTGGGGTCTGGGGTATAGAGTCTGGCCAGAGCCCATGCCCTGATTGCCTTATTTTGGCGCGCCAGGCCCGACGGCACCGTGTTTGCTCTCTATCCGGGGGTGGTATACAAGATTCGCATGCTCACGCTGGCCACGATTCTGGATAATCCCGGCGAACCGCAACCGGACACCCGTTATCGCGACCCGCACGAGCTCAAGGCCCTGGGCTACAACGGCCTGATCATCTACGAAACCACCGGGCTTTCCGGCGTGGCCAGCCCCGATGTCATTGGTACCGGCGAGATGCGCCGCTGGGTGGAGCGGCAGTTCGAGCAGGTGCACCACACCATCCAGCGGGCCCGGCAGGCCGGGCTGGCCGTGTACATCGTCTACGACACCATCAGCCTGGCCCGGGGCGTGGTGGAGAAAAACGAGTCCCAGTTCGTCTGCCGCGGCCGGCCAGCCAATCTCTGCCCGGCTTCCGAGGCCACTCTGGTGCAGTCCCTGGCCGGCCTGGAGTCGCTGCTCACCCAGTGGCCGGAACTGGCGGGCGTCGTCCTGCGTTTTGGCGACAATGATGCAGCCCGTCTTCCCTACCTGGTGGGCAACGATATCTATGTGCCGCACTGCGCCCGCTGCGCCCAACTGGGCCGGGCGGACCGGATCAGTCTAGTGCTCGAGCACTTTCATCAACTGGTGGTGGGACGGCTGGGCAAGCGGCTGATCGCCCGGGCCTGGAACGTCCGGCCCAATGGCATGCACGACACCCCGGAGTTGTGCACCCGCCTGCGCGACCGCCTGCCGGGCAGTCCCTCGGATGACCGGTTCGTCCTTTCCTTCAAGTTCAGCCAGGCGGATTTCTGGCGCTATCAGGTGTGGAACCCTTCCAGTCTGGTGCTGGGCCAGCGGCCGATCATCTACGAATTGCAGTGCCAGCGCGAATTTGAGGGTAAGGGCGGCATCCCCAACTGGCAGGCCCCACTGTGGCGGGACGGTTTCCCCGAAAGCCTCGAGAAGCAGCCCGTGCAGGGACTGGCCCAGGTGGCGCGGCAGGTGAATCTGGCCGGCCTGTGGGCCTGGGTGCGGGGCGGGGGCTGGGGCGGTCCCTTCATCAAGAATGAAACCTGGATCGATGCCAACGTAGTGACGGTGCCCAAACTGGCAGAGAAGCCGGATGCCGATGCCCACACCCTGGCCCAGGAATGGGTGCGTGAGCGCCTGCGCGTGACCGACCAGGCGGCCACGGCCGCCATTCTCCAGACGCTGGAAACATCACCCCAGGCCGTTCTGGAAGGCTTCTATGTGGGCCCGTTCGCCCGCTTGCGCCACAGTCCCTGGCACCCCAGCGGGGACTGGATCCAGGATGACCTGTTGGATGCCCAAGCCGCCTGGCGCATGGTGCAGCGCCTGCCCGATGCGGACCTGGACGAAGTGGTGCGGGAAAAGCAGGCCTGTGTGGATCGGGTGGCGGCCAATCGCCAAGCCATCCAGCATGCCGTCAACGATGCCTCCCGCGCCCCTCTGGAACCGCTGCTCAACACCCTGGCCTATACCGAATCGCTGTGCGAAACCCTGCGCGATCTGCTGGCGGGGCTGATCGCCTATCGACGCTATCTCAAGACCCACAGCCCGGCCCACGCCAGTCTCTGCAAGCAGCGTCTCCTGGCCGCCCAGAGCCACTGGAACCTTCATACTCAGCGCAACGGCTCGCTGCCAGGCTGCGCCACAGCGTTCCGGGAATCACAGTTCTGGGAACTGACGCAGAAGATTCTGGGCGAACTGGGGTGAGGTGAGAGTGGGGACAATTTGCCACGGCGTTGTGACGTGGCGATTGGGTGGCGGAGGATGAGAGGGGCAATTGCGAGCACGACGCCGACGTGGCCCTGTTGATAGATGTGGATGTCCGCAATTTGGGACGGGAAACAGAGGAGCCACGGACGAGGAATCACGGCAACGGAACAGGAAGATTTTCGATCATCTATTTGCGCACAAGGCGCAGATCGATCCTGCATTCGGCGGACGGTTGGACTGGGAAGGTCGGGAGAACACCCGGTCTTGCCGGATTAAGGACACCATCAAAGGTGAAGGAGGCGGGACGAAGCAAACTGGCCGGGATTTCAAGATCGAATGCTTGCGGCAAGGATCCGGCTTCAGAAGGCGCTGCGTCCATACCTGGACCGCCTCGTGATCTGAGCGTGAAATCGAGAATCGACGCCACGAGGCACGCCAAAGAGCGCCCTACGCGGTCACGGATTTCAGCCGCAGCCACCGGCCCAGACACATGATGGGGAAATAGAGCCGGTAGTAGTGGTAGCGCAGGTAGAACACCTTGGGGAAACCGGTGCCGGTGAACCAGGGCTCGGACCAGCTACCGGCCTGATCGGTGCCCAGGTTGTAGTCCTGGGGCTGGGCCAACTGGTGGTCCAGTAGCCATTGGATACCACGGCGCACGGCCGGATCGTTGGGACCGTACACGGCCATCAGGCCCATCGTGCCCCAGGCGGTCTGGCTGGCGGTAGGGGGGCCCTGTCCGCGCAGACGCGGGTCTTCGTAGGAATCGGCCGACTCGCCGAAGCCCCCATCGACCTGCTGATGCTCGCGCAGCCACTGGCCGGCTTTCTGGACCCAGTCGGCCCGCATGTTCTGGCCCACCTTTTTCAGGCCGCAAAGCACCTGCCACGAGCCGTAGATGTAGTTCACCCCCCAGCGGCCGAACCAGCAGCCATCGGGTTCCTGCCGCGAACGGATGAAGTCGATGGCCTTGGCCACCGCCGGGTCCTCGGGCACGAAGCCCATGTGGCCCAGGCATTCCAGCGTGCGGCCGGTAATGTCGGGGCAGGAAGGGTCCTGGATTGCGTTGTGGTCGGCAAAGGGAACGTGTTCGAGGATGGGCCGGTTGTGGGCCCCGCGGTCAAACGCGGCCCAGCCGCCATCCACATTCTGCATGGCCAGAATCCAGCGCACCCCGCGTTTGGCTGCGGCCAGGGCTTCGCCGCCGCCCATGCGGCGCAGGGCCATGGCCACCATCGCCGTGTCGTCCACATCGGGATAAAAGCCGTTGTTGAACTCGAAATACCAGCCGCTGGGCTCGACAGGTTGCTGAACGTTGGCGACCCAGTCGCCCGGCTGGCGGCATTCCTTGGCCACCAGCCAGTCTCCGCAGCGTTTGAGGGGCTCGTGGGAGCTGTCCACGTCGGCCTCGGACAGGGCATAGGCGGCGATCCCCGTGTCCCAGATGGGGGAAAAACAGGGTTGCAGGCGGATGTGGTTCCGCTCCTTGTCGTGGATCATCAAGGCGTCCAGATGCCGATGGGCCTCCACGATGGAAGGATGATCTTCCGGATAGCCCCGGCAGCGCAGGGCGATCAGGATGTAGACCATGGGCGGGAAGATGGCCCCCAGACCATCGGAGCGGTCGGTGTGTTCGACAATCCAGTCTTCCAGCCGGTGCAGGGCCCGCTTGCGCAGAGGGGTCATGCCGGCACGGTCCACCAGCTTCAAAAGACGGTCAAACGACAGAAACACGGTGGACCAGGTACGGTGCCCGGCCGTGCCGTTCAAGAGAACCCGGTGGCGGGCCTCGGCAAAAACGTATAACTCGTCGATCCCCAAGTCGGTCGGCAGGTGCCGCACCGGGCGGTGCGAAACGACGATCGACAGGGGGGTGATCATCGTCCGCGACCAGGCGGACACCTTATCCAGGTGGAAATAGAACCACTTGGGCAAAAAGACAATCTCCGGGGGAATCGAGGGTACGGCGGTATAGCTGATCTGGCCCAAGGCCGCCAGGTAGAACTTGGTGTAGGTGTTGCAGTGCTCCGCCCCGCCCAGGGCCCGGATGAGCTGGCGGGCCTTGACCATGTGCGGGGCATCCGGCGCATCGCCCAGCAGTTTGAGGGCGAAGTACCCCTTGACCGTCGCGGACAGATCCGGCTGTGCCCCTGGATACTGTACCCACGCTCCATCGGATGCCCGCTGGAGCGAACGCAGGTAATTGCCAATCAGCGGTAAACGCGGGTCGGTTTCCTGCTCGATGATCCACTTGAGCAGGATGTACTCGCTCTCCAGGATCGAATCCCCCTCCAACTCGGCGCACCAGTAGCCTTCCGGGGCCTGCAGTGCCAGGAGTGCATCCACGGCCCGTTGAAGGCCCTGACGAGCCTGATGCCCTAGGCGGTCGTCGGTGCCGGCAGGTTCCTGAGCAATGTCCATGCGCACCATCACCCCCGGCGAAGTCACCGACAGGCTGTCTGGAATAGCAATGTTCCCCATAGTCTTACTACTA
>JAJXSS010000313.1 GCA_021784455.1 Planctomycetota bacterium | reverse complement strand
GGGAAAGGCGGGCGGTACACCCGGTCGCCCCACGGACAAGGCGTATCGCCGTAGTAGGTCTTGTAGAGCGGATCCGCCGGGGTGATGAAGTCGCCCTGGGCAAAGATGTAACCGTTGCTCCCGGTGCGGATCGACTTGAGGTGAAGCTCTTTAGCCAGGGTGGTTTCGAGGGGGACATTGAAGTACGGGGTATGGCCGAAGGCTGAAAACGGGAAGGTGTTCTGGGCGCCCAAAAAATAAGGGGGCACCGGCCAGTGGCGATCCCCCCGCCGAAACGCCGTGTCGGTCACCGGCCGCACCGGCTGAGGATCAACCTGAACCTCCCAGGAGGCCAGGACCAGACCCGCGGCGTTGGCGATCTGGATCGTAGTGCGTCCGGCGCGGAGGGCGGTAATGGCCCTGGTTTTTGGCGATTTGCCCGTCAACCGGACAATCCCAGGGACCCGCACTGTCCAGGTTACCGGCTCGTGGGCCCTGGTGATGGCCGGAGCATGGGTGGACACATCCATGGTGTCACCGACTTCCAGGTGGAGGGGCACGGGGCGCAGGTTTGTGCCTGGGGGGGCCGTCGGGCGGGCGGCCCAGGCCAGAGGGGCGGCGAGCCGCAGGGCAAGGATCCCAAGGATTCCCAGGATTGGGCGGTTCAGGCGCGGGCATCGTGTCATCAGCGGATCCTTTGATACAGGGGTGGATGCAAGAGGCAGGTGACGCCGATCGGAAGGTGCCACCGTGCGCCCGGCGTGCATCGCCCCGCACGAGGTTTGCAGGATGCGTAGCGCCGCCCGGAGGCGGCCGAACCGAATTGCCCACCGGGGGGATGGCCAGACCATCCATCCAGCGCGGATGCAGATCAGGGCTGGGGCAGCACCTCAATGGCATCACACAGCTTGATGGTCGTATTATCGCCGGGCACGCTGAAATCGATGTCCAGCCGGCCGTTGGTGACCTGGATGTTCTTGAATTCCCGCACCACCACACGGTTGAAGTTGTCCCCGGCGGCCTGGAACACGTCGAAGTCTGTCAGCACCGGCTTGTTGTCAATCGCCACATTGAACTTGAGCCCCGGCCGGGCATTGGGCCGGTAGCCCACCTTGAAGGACAGGCGCACGGTGTAGCGGCCGTTCCGGACCGTGAAGCGGTAGCCATCCAGGTCGTAGGCCTCGGTGGCGAATAACTCGGGGTCCTGGCTGCCCTGCAAGCCCACGACCGAGCGGCCCACGCACTGGTAGCTGCCCACATGGCCGTAGCCGCCGGGCTTGTAGGGCTGGTCAGGGAAGTACAATTGACCGGATTTCGCCTTGTAGAACTGGCTGCTGCCGCAGTCGACGGCGTACTCGCTACGGGCCAGCATGGCTTTCATGGTCTGGAAGTAGCCGGCCGCGGCATATTCCTTCATGGGGCCCAGCAGTCGCATCATCTTGGAGAACAGGAGGCGCTGCACCTCGGCGTAGGCCTGGTGGGCCAGAGCATCCTGCATCGCGGCCAGCCGCCCTTGCTGCTGGGCCACATCGGCGCCGCTCTTAGCCAAGCCCGCGATGGTGCCCGACAGGTCGGCCACCTGCTGGGTATACCAGCCGCGGGTGGCCGGGGGAATCTCCAGGCGCCCGGTCATCTTGCCCAGGTCGAGCGGGCCCTTCAACAGGAACGAGCGCAACTGGAAAGGTTTGAGGTCCACCACCATCTGGGGCCCCGGGGGGCTCAGCGCCTGGCCGGTGCTCAGGTCGGTAACAGTCACCTGGCCGCCTTCCAATCCCAGGGCCACCCGCACCGGCAGCCAGACGAGGTTGACGGCGTAGAGGTAGGTGCCTTGGGGAGTTTGCAGGGCCCGCACGGTGATGGGGTCGCGCAGGCCGGCCACATCGTGAAAGTCTCCGGCCGGCAGAGCCCGGTAAGCCTGGGCGAACTCGCGGACCTCGGCATCGCGTCCCGAGGAGCCCAGGGGCTGGGCCCCTACCGCCAGCGTCGAGGGATCCACGCCGGCCATGGCCAGGGCGTAATCCTCAAGGAAGAAGCGGTCGTGGGCCTTGACATCGGCGTTTTGAAAATAGGAGTTGTAGGGGTCTGGCTTCAGCGAATTGTTGAAGGACTCGAAATAAATCAGGAACATGCCCATGGCGCTGCGGGCGCCGTTGCGGAAGGCCCGGAACTTCTCGAAGTTGGTGTCCAGCTCGCGAAGCACGCTTTCCTGGCCGAACCAGTGCTTGATCCAGCGATAGGCCGTGATGTTCGGCTGGGGGTCCAGAACCACGCTGGGCAGTTTCTTCAGCGCCGGCAGATCCAGGGACAGGTGATCCAGACAATATTGGTTGAAATCGAACTGTTCGTATTGGGAGCGGGCCAGATCGACCGGGGAGTTGAAGATGATCCAGTGGGCGGGGCTGACAAGCAACTGCAGATCGGGGCGGGTGGCCCGCACCATACGGTCGATTTCCTGGAAGAGTTCGGTGGTCTTTTGGGCCCGCCAGCGGATCCAGGCGGATCGCTGGGGTCCGGTCAGGAATTGGTAGCGGCTTTCGAAACGGTCGGCCGGGCTGGCCCCCGGGGGAACCTGGATGCCCGTTTCCTTCTCAAACAGCCCTACGGTGTAGTCATCGTAGCCGTAGTCCAGGCTGTTGAAGATGAAAGGGCTGGCGTCGTGGTAGCACCAGATGTCGATGCCCTTGAAAGCGGGATGGTGGCCATAGCGCTGCAGAATGGTTCGCACGATCCCCAGCAGCCGCGCCCGCACGGCCGGGTAGAGGGGGTTGTTGCCCAGCAACTTCTCGGCGAAGCCTCGGACGCCCTCCGGCTGGCCATGGCGATCCAGTTGGAAGTACCCCTCCTGGACCCTCCGGGCGAAATCCCCGGGCGCCACGGTCAAGGGCAGGCCGGCCGCCGCGTGCGGCAGGGGCGCGCCGTACAGATCGATGCCGCCAAGCAGGTGCATATGCCGCTGTTGGAACATGTCCAGCATGAGGTCCACGCCCCCGGGGGGCAGGATCGCGGGCAGTTCATCCAGGGGCGGGTTGAGCGGGCCCTGGTCGTAGTAAGTGAAGTTGTACCGGGCCAGGGAGTAGGTCAGCTCGTTCTGCCCCGTGTAGTCGAAATAGTCCATCAGCCGTTCCAGAGCCTGGATGGGATAACCCCAGCGCAGCGGGCTTTTCTGGAAGTTGGGATCGGGATAGGGCGCCAGCAACAGGGGGAAGCTCTGGTCTTCATCGAGATCGCCCAGACAGCGCTGCGGCAGGCCCGTGGGCATCGTGATGGGCAGCTTGGGCAGACGCTGGGCCAGGCGGTACACATCCACCGTGCTGACGGCGGCGGGCAGGCCAGTGACCATGGTCCGGGCCTCAAACAAGTAGGAATTCGCGGCCGGATAAAAGAGGTAGGAGGCCGTCTGCATCTTGTTCGAAATCGGGTACTCACCGCCGCTCTGGATGCCCCCGGCCAGCCGGTCCCGCGGCTGTTTGGTCTTGGACGGTGGATACATGTACAGGCCCATGGACCTTTCGCGGTCATCGGGCCAGGTGATCTTGAGCATCATGGGCGAGCCGTCCGCCCCCGGGGTGGGGACCTCGAAGGCAAAGCGATCCGGCACGCGATCGCCCGCCTGGCGGTAGCGTCCCACCCCCGGCACGTTGCAGACCCGGCTCTGTCCCGACTCGTAGATCTTGAACCCGGGGTCCGTGCAGTCGATGTGGGCGATGCGCTGGCCCAGCTCGACGGGCGAGCTGGAGACGGCCGCGGCGGGCTCCGGCTGGTACACGGTCAGGGCGTAGCCGCGCTGGTAGCGGCCCTGGGGCCCTTGCAGGACGCATTCCAGGCGGTAATCCCCCACCGGCAGGCTACCCACGGGCACGCTGAAGCTTTCATCCTGCTGCAGGGAAAGCTGGAGGGTCCGCTGGGCGATGGTCCGGCCACCCGCATCGGCCAGGACCCGCATCTGCAATTCGCTGTGGATGGGCGTGGGAACGCCCTGGGCGGGGTCCACTTCCAGCGTCACCTGTTCCGGGGTGTCGGCCCGCAGGTAACGGCGCTCCACGATGAAGTTGACCGGGGCCACGGCCCGGAACTGGTCCCGAATCTCCTGCTGGCTCAAGGCCCGGTTGTAGATTTTGAACTCGTCAAACGCCGCATCCGCCCACGAACCCCCGTAGCCGCCGATGATAAACCGCCGGCTTTCGGGCAGCACGTGGTCGATCTGGGCGTACTGGGGTATGCCATCAAGATAAAGCTGCTCCTGATTGCCGTTCCAGGTCAAGGCGATGTACCACCAGTCCTGGCGCATCCAGGAGGCGCGGCAGCGCCATTGCAGGGAGACCGCTTTGCCATTTTTCTGCAGCACATCCCCGCGCAGCCAGTTCCACATGAACAGGGTGAAAAGCCGGTCCTGGGGCGGCGTGGCGCCGAAGGAAGGGAAATTGGCATTGGCCGGGCCGCCCACGATGTTCAACAGGAAATGCCAGGGGAAATGGATGGGATCGGAAATGTAGCCATCCCAGTTGGGAGACACCCAGAAGGACACCGTGCCCGCGGGGCTGGCGAAGAGTTTCCCGGCATCGTATTCAAGGAACGGGGCCGGGGCGCCTTTACCCTGGCTGGATGGCCCCACATAGACCGCCTGCCCGCGGATGCCGGGCACGAACCTCAGCCCCCGGGCGACCAGAGGCTGGGGCTGGCCATCTGGACTGGACGTCGCCGCAGTCGAACCGTCAAACGGCAGGTAATAAACCAACGATTCGTTCCCCGGACTGGCGGCCCTGGCGGAAGGGCCAGACACCAGGATGGCCAGCAGTACCAAGCCGCAGACGTTTGTCAGTGCTCTCACTGAGTTCTCCTGATAACCTGTTGGCCGCGATGCGGACCGCTGCCTCACGGTTGCGGCTCGTGTGCCGGCTGTGCCGCCTGCGCTCAATTAGGGTTGATGTTATACCAGCGATTCATGTCGCTCTTGATGCCGGTCACGCCCTGATAGTACCCATACATGTCTTCATTCTTGAACGTGGACACATGCCCGTCGCACATCAGGTAGTTGGAGCAGTCACCCAGGTGGTCCATAAAGAGATAGGGCGGCGGCGCATTGACTCCGCCCTTGTTGGGAGGCCAGTTGAGGGACTGATAGCTATATCCGTACTTGTTGGTCAGGCCGACAATGGGACGACTGGCCGCAGAGACGTTGGCCCAGGCGTTGTTCAGGCAGAACAAGATCACCAGATTACTGGGCTGGTTGATAAACCCCTGTCGCTTGCCGGCGGGCGAGGACACCAGGTACTTGCCGGCCAGTGTGTCTTGGGGAGCATTGTAAGGCGGTGCGTGGTTGGCGATGGTGTAAGGGGGCTGCAGGTACGTCGGCGACGTAGCCTTTTCGTTGATGGCGTAGGACTGGGGTGGGGCTTTCGGTCCCGCATAATAGCGGAACTGTGTGTCACTGGGGCAGGTGAAGACCTTCTTGTCGTCGTTCAGATAGGTCAGCAGGAGATAGTCCCAGGTCCCCGCGTTGAAGTTGTTGACACCTTCTATCTGCGATCCGCTGCTGTAATTGGCGATCAGGGCCGGGATGTACGAGTCATAGTCGTTGCCGTACATGCCGATGGCCAGGCCCATCTGGGTCATCTGGCTCATGCAACCGGCGTTGCGGGCGGCTTCGCGGGCCTGCTGCAGAGCCGGCAGCAGCAGGGCAATCAGCAGGGCAATGATGCTGATGACCACCAGCAACTCGATCAGCGTAAAACCACGCCGATCGGCCGCCCCCCGCCGATCCTGGCGAACATCTGTAAACATGGAGGTCATGACGTGTCCTTTGGTTGTCCAAGACAACTGTGGAGGTAAGCCTGCGGA
>JAJXSS010000312.1 GCA_021784455.1 Planctomycetota bacterium | reverse complement strand
GCCCCTGAACCTGCGCAGCTTTGAGCACCAGTTGCAGATTCTTGAAATCCACCCCTCCCAGCAGCATGCCGATCGGGGGCATCAGCACATCGTTGACCAGCGACGTCACCACTTTGCCGAAGGCCGCGCCAATAATGATGCCCACCGCCATATCCATCATGTTGCCCTTGAGGGCAAACTCCTTGAATTCCGAAATCATTCCCATGGCAGTTGCCTTCCTATGTTTTCTGTCGTTGGGATTCTCGACCCCCGGCCTGGGGCCGTGGTCTGAGGACCACGGCCCCAGCCAGTGGTTCACTTGTAGAAGTTGCTGGCTTCCGTCTTCACGACGGGCCGCTTGGCCTGATCACTGGTCATCGTCACTTTGAAACGCACATCACCCGGTTTGAGGGCCTTGACCATCACCTTCCACTGGGCCTGGTCCTTGGGCGCCAGCGAGTCCAGCGTTCCAAACGTGATGTTCTGGCCCTCCACCGCGCCGGTGGTGGCGCCGCTGGAGGAGACGTACTCCATCGAATCTTCCATCTCACAGGCGATCTTGATGTTGGAGTCCGCCGCGGTGCCCTGGTTGGTCACGGTGATGGTGTAGGTCGTGGTCTTGCCGATTTCTACCGGGTCGGGGTTATCGACCATTTCCAACAGAATCGCGGGGATGCCCGTGATGATTGTCTGGGCCTTGGCCTCCACGGTATCGGCGCTGTAAGCCGTGGCGGTGGCGGTGTTAACAATCGTGGCTGGAGCCGGTCCTTTGAGCGTCAGGCCGACGGTCTTGGTGTCCTGCGGTGCCAGGGTGCCCAGGTGCCAGGTCACCTTGCTTCCGTCGCTGGCCCCTTCCTCGGTGGCGCTGACGAACTGGGACGCCTCGGGGATCGGATCCATCACCACCGTGTCCTTGGCCGCGCCATCACCCGTGTTGGTCACGGTGATTTCATATGTGAACTCGCGGCCGATGTACTCGCGCTGGGGACCGGTCTTGGTAATCTTGAGCACAGGACGGCGGATTATCACTTCCGCCACGGCCTCGGCCGACAGCCCGCCGCTGCCGGTGGCCGTCGCCTTGTTGGTGTACTGCCCGGGCTGCGTCGCCTTGAGATTGACGGCCGCCTCCCGCGTGGCGCCCGAAGGAATGTCCCCCAAGCTCACTTCCACGAGGTCCTTATTGTCCTGGGTCAGCAAACCCCTGGGCAGCGGGTCCTTGAGCACGACGTCACGGGCCAGGCCCGTTCCCGTGTTCTTGACTGTGAACGTCGTCGGCAGCACATCCGCCATCAGGGCTTCCGCCGGCATGGTCTTGGTCAGGGCCAGGGCCGGTTGGATGGCATTAACGGTCAGGCAGGTGCAGGGGTTGTACGTCACCGTCGCGCAGTCGGTGACGCTGCCCGGCTTGGTGGCCTTGCCGGTCACCTTGATGGAGCGTGTCTCCTTGGGGCCAAAGTCGCCCAGTTTCCACTGCACGACCCGGTCCTGGATCGAATCCTGCTGCGGCTCGGCGCTGACCAGATCGAAGTCCGGGGACAGATGCTGGGTCACCACCACATTGCACACCCGGTGGTCACTGTTGTTGATGACCGACATATCGGAGGTGTACGACTGCCCTGCGATCACTTCCGCCGGCGCCTGGCGATGAATGGTCATAACCGTGTCGGCGGCGTTGCCCGAGGGATAGTCGTAGGACGCGTTGACCAGGCCTGGGGTGTAGCTGGGGGTTTGGGCGGCTGCAACCGGCTCGTCGCCCCAGGTGTGGGGCGCCGTGCGGTAGTGCCACGGCGTCCAGCCGGTCGAGGATTGCGGATCTATGTGGCGCAGGTAATCGTCACTGCGCACTTCCGTCGTTCCATAGAGGGCATCTTTGTACACCCGCACGACCTCGGCCCCCTCTTTGGGTGGGTGGGCCGGATCAACGATCAAGGCCTTCGTCGTCTGCGGGAAGGTGCCGGTCTGCACGGATGCTCCCGAGTTGGCAGCCTGCATCTGGCTGCCCGAGCCGCCGGCCGTGCTGCAGCCCGACAGGGCCCCGAGGGCCACGGCCAGCCCCGTGATGGCCAGCCATGAAAGCGTGTTCTTAAGCCGATTCATGACAGTCTCCTTGAAAAATGGTGAGGTATCCACTGGTACCCCTGTCCAGCCCCTGTTACGGATGTCCTCTCCTGGAGGCCCCCAACCTAAGCGCCTGCGCCCCGGTCCGAAGGGACCGCGCAGGTGTGCCTGGGATGTGCGGTTGCTGCCATAACACCTCCTTTGCTGATGCCCTGCCATCCGGCCGTCGAGCCGTGGCACGCAGCGGACGCCCCTTCTCTGGTTGCGGCTGAGGCAGGAAAGGTGCCTATGTGTAACGACCGATTGACGCTGGCCTGCAAGGCCGGCAGACCCGGCCCGCCCGAAACGGGAGATGCACTGTTACCGCGCCCCCGAACTCCGGGTCGGGGTTCGCCTGCCGCGGCCAGATTGCGTGTACAAAGGCCCCCCATCCCATTGCGCCGGGAATTGCCCCCTCCCCGGACTGAGCGCCGTGATCCACTGCTATCACGTGCCACCATGGCCCTACCCCCCTGATCCCGTGCCCTGCAACGCGGGGCTCCCAGGATGCCGGACCTCACTTGGGCTCACCACTGCGGTTGCTGAGGCGTACCGCCTCCCGCCGCCGCAGGACTCGCAAGATTGGCGCAACCCTCCCGTCAACTATGCCTCGGAAGTCCCCACTCTACAAGCCTATCACGACGCGATTGTCCTCATTATAAACCCCGCCGGCGCTGAAGGGCAAGGAAAATCTTGCTCGCCACCGCTTAGCTACCGCAGGCATCCAGAAGCCCGTCACGTGGTTTGGTTGGCTGAGGTTGCGCAGCCCTGGGAAAGGGCGCAAGATATCTATAGGTTCGTGTTCGTATATTGCCCTGAGGAAGTCGCCCGGGCCACCAGCCTCCCCCCAGAGCCCCCACCGCGGCCGTCCCGACCTGGCATCTGTGTCCGACTACACGGTGGCCGCCGGAGTCCGGCTCAGAGCCCGGCCCAGTTGCCTCAGGGCCTGCTTGATTCGCTGCTCATTCTCCACCAGAGCCATGCGCACGCAGCCTTCGCCACCATCGCCAAAGGCGGCCCCGGGGGTCATGGCCACCTCGGCCTCATCCACCATGGCCATGCAGAAATCGACGGATTTGCCTCCAAACCGGGCCAGGTGTTCGGGTTTGACCCGGGCCCAGACGAACATGCTGGCCCGGGGCTTGTCCACCTGCCAGCCTAGGCGCTCCAGGCCGCGCACCAGCACATCCCGCCGGACCTGGTATTTGGCCGCCTGGGCTTCGATGTGCTCATCGCCCGTGCGCATGGCAATGATGGCCGCGATCTGCACCGCCTGGAAAATGCCGTAGTCGTAGTAGCCCTTGAGCGTGCTCAGGCCCTTGATCATGTCCTTGTGGCCGCAGCAGAAGCCGATGCGCCACCCCGCCATGTTGTAGGGCTTCGACAGCGTGCTGATCTCGACCCCGAAATCTTTGGCCCCATCGGCCTGGAGGAAGCTGGGGGCCTTGTAGCCGTCGAAACAGGTTTCGCCGTAGGCGAAATCGTGGATGACCATCACCTGGTACTTATCCGCCAGCTTCACCACCTTGTCGAAAAAGCCCGGCTCGACCGTCATGGCCGTGGGATTGTGCGGGTAGTTGAGGATGATGACCTTGGGCCGGGGCGTCATGATGTCCATGACCGCCCGGATGCGATCCAGGAAGGCATCATCGTTGCCCAGAGGCACCTTGATCACGTTGGCCCCCGCCAGCACGACGGCGTAGGAGTGGATCTGGAAGGCCGGGTCGGCGACCACGGCTGTATCTCCCGGGCCCAAGATGGCCAGGCACAGGTGCGAGAAACCTTCCTTCGAGCCGATGGTGGCAATCACCTCTGTGGCCGGGTCCAGCTCCACGCCCCACTTGCGGTGGTACTTCAGCGCCATTTCCCGGCGCAGGTTGAACACGCCCGGGGCCCGCGAGTAGCGGCTGTTCCGGGGGTCGAGCACCGCCTCGCGCAGCTTGTCCACCACCTGCACCGGCGGCGGGTCGGAGGGATTGCCCATGTTCATGTCGATCAGGTCCATGCCACCCTGGCGGCGCTCCTGGATGAGGATGTTGAGCCGGCCCAGGATGTAGGGCGGCAGGCGTTCGATGCGGCTGGCGGGCTGGATTTTCATGGGGATGGTTGACTCGTCCATTCGTGGATTCGTTCATTCATTAACGCGTTAATTCGCCCGATCCGCCACCCGCAAATCCATCGGGGTCCCGTGCCACGGGACCGTGCTCCGACGGATTGACGAATGAATGATTCAACGAATCAACGAAACAAGGGCTTCATTGTGTCAGCAGTTTTTTGTGTTCCGCGTAGCTGGCATCCAGGGCCGGGTCCAAGATGGTCAGGTCGGCCTTGTTGATGATATCACGCACCACCTGCTGCATCAGCATGCGCTCGTTGCGGCGGCGCACATGCAGGGCCAGCGTCTTCTTGACATCGTCGAAACGAACCGGGCGAGCCTCTGTTTTTTTCTCCAGTTTCAGCACCGCAAAGCCGCCGGCCAAAGCCACCGGGGGGCTGATCTGGCCGGGCTTGAGCGCCCCCAGCGCCTCGCGGACTGCCAAAGGATACAACGGATCGACCGGGCTGATCAGCGGCAAGAGCCCCCCCTGGGCCCGGCTGGAGTCGGTGGAGTTGGCGATCGCGAGGTCGATGAACGAGACCCCGGCCTGAAGCTTCTTTTCCATCTCGCCCGCCTTAGCCAGCGTGTCCACGACAATGATGCGGGCCTCAAAACGCGGCCCATACTCAAGCTGGAACTCATCCCGGATGGCCGGTTCGGTGGGGGCCGCCTGGTCGCGCACCAGCAGGCGCAGGCCCGCGTTGCGTCGCAGCATGGCAGCGTAGCGGGTGGGCCCCAGCCCGCGCAGGGAGCGCAGCTCGTTCAGCAGACGCTGGGCCTGTTGCGGATCGGGATTGAGCGCCTGGAGCAGAATATTCTGTTCCGCCGTGATGTCGGCCGGCTCGATTTTCAGGCCCTGCTGGGCCAGCCGGGCCGCCACCCCCTGATCAATCACCCGTTCGGCCAGGATCTGTCCTCCCGCCGCCTCGATCAGTCCGGGCAGCAGTTGCGCGGGCAGGACGGCCTGGCCATTGAGATAGGCCAGCGGCTGATCCAGGGTTGGCACAACCCCCTCAGGGGTGGTACCTTGAGGAGCAGCAGTCAGGGCGGCACCGGATCCATCGTTAGTGGAACCGGCACCGGGTGCAGCACAGCCCGCCAGCAGGAAACCGGCGGCGATCAACAGGCAAATAAGAGTAGAGCGTGGCAGCATGGTCTCACGCTACGAACGGCAGCGGCGGGTGTCAATCGCCCCCCAGTATGGAGCGCCTGAACCGTGTGACACCGTCTCCGCCGACAGCACAGTACCGGAGCACGGCTAGGAGTACGCTCATCAGCCCGCCCCGCGCTGGCGCGGCAACCCGGCCTGTATGGGCCCCAACAGGCAACCCCAAGAGGCACGCATGGAGCAGGATTCGAGGTACGTTCTGTGTCCGTATTGCGGCCACACGCAGCCGGCCGCCGATCGGTGCGTTGAGTGTGGCGGCTTCTTTGATGTCCTTTCCCGCAAGGCCACGCAGATCGCCATGGGTCCGTGGTTCATCCGCGACAAAAACCAACCGTTCCGGCCCGGCTGCAGTTATGAGGTGCTGGTCAAACAGATCCGCAGCGGCCGGGTCAAGCCCACCTCGGTGATTCGCGGGCCGACCACCAAGCAGTTCTGGACGGTGGCCCGCAACGCGCCGGGGGTGGCCCACCTGCTGGGGTACTGCTCCAAGTGC
>JAJXSS010000311.1 GCA_021784455.1 Planctomycetota bacterium | reverse complement strand
GTGCTCTCGCTGCCCCGGCGCATCCGCATCCTGGTGCTCGATACCGAGGTCTACTCCAACACCGGCGGCCAGGCCTCCAAGGCCACCCCGCTGGGAGCGGCCGCCAAGTTCGCTTCGGCCGGCAAGAGCGTGCACAAGAAGGATCTGGGCCTGATGGCCATGAGTTACCGCCACGTGTACGTGGCCTCCATCGCCATGGGCGCCAAGGACACCCATACCGTGCAGGCCTTCGCCGAGGCCGAAAGTTACGATGGCCCGTCCCTGATCATCGCTTATTCCCACTGCATCGCCCACGGGTATGACCTGAAATTCGGGGCCGACCAGCAGAAACTGGCCGTCAACTCGGGCGTCTGGCCCCTGTACCGCTACGACCCGCGGCGCGTCGCCAAGGGTGAAGCGCCTCTGGTTCTGGATGCGCCCGCGGCCAAGGCCTCGCCCAAGGAATACATGCGCAACGAGACCCGCTTCCGCATGGTGGAAAAGATCGACCCCCAGCGTTTCGCCCGCCTGGCGGATGCGGCTGTGGAACAATCGGCTCAGCGCGTGGCCCTGTACGAGCAGATGGCCAAGATCGTGCTGCCCAAGCCCGGTGCCGCCGAATCGGCCCCCCAGGCCGAACCGGCGGGCAAAGCGGAATGAGAAGGGCTGAACCCCGAAGACGCGAAGACCTGAAGCAGACAAGACAAAGAGGAAAATTGAACCACCAAGGACACTAAGAACACCAAGATCAGAACAGATCTGGACTGAAAACCAACACCTGCAGGAGCATCTTCCCTTGGTGCTCTTGGTGGGCTTGGTGGTTCAACTCCAATCTCTTTTCTTCTTCGTGCCTTCGTGGTTACTCGCCTGCCTTTAACCAGATGGGATGTGAAGAATGGATCTTTCCACGACGTATATGGGTTTTAAGCTGGATAACCCCCTGGTTCCGGGGGCTTCGCCGATGGTCGACGACCTGGACACGGTGAAGAAGCTCGAAGATGCCGGGGCGCCGATGCTGGTCATGCACTCGCTCTTCGAGGAGCAGATCGTCGCCGAACAGGTGGGCACGGCCCGGGTGATGGATGCGGCCGGCGAGTCCTACGCTGAAGCTCTTTCCTATTTCCCCAAGCCCGATGAATTCCGCCTGGGCCCCGAGGCTTACCTGACCCAGATCGGCAAGATCAAGAAGACCGTCCGTATCCCGGTCATCGCTTCCCTCAACGGCACCACCCCCGGAGGGTGGCTCAAGTATGCCAAGCTCATCCAGCAGGCCGGGGCCGATGGCCTGGAACTGAACCTGTACGAACTGGCCACCGACCCAGCCGTTGCCGGGGCGGCCATTGAAAAGCGGGCCCTGGACATCGTCCGCGAAGTACGCGGCTCGGTCACCATTCCCCTGGCCGTGAAGCTCTCACCGTTCTATTCCTCGATCGCGAATTTCGCCAGCGAGTTGGACAACCTCAAGGTCAGCGGCCTGGTGCTCTTCAACCGCTTCTACCAGCCGGACATCGATGTCGAGGCGCTGGAAGTCAAGCGGGTGAACCTGTCCACCTCGTCGGAACTGCTCCTGCGTCTGCGCTGGATCGCCGCGCTTTCGGGCCGCCTCAATGCCGCGCTCGCCTGCACCGGCGGTGTGCACACCGCCCTGGATGCCATCAAGGCGGTCATGGCCGGCGCGCACAGCGTGCAGATGGTGGCGGCGCTGCTGACCCAGGGCCCGGGTTACCTTAAGAAGGTGCGCCAGCAGATGGACCAGTGGATGCAGGAGCACGAGTACGAGTCCCTTCAGCAGATGAGGGGCTCAATGTCCATGCTCCGCTGCCCCGATCCCCGGATGTACGAACGGGCCAACTATGTCCAGATCCTGAATAGCTGGCAAGCCTGAACGGGATCTTTGCCGGGGATCGATGATCACGGCTCTGGCGGCACGCTTGGCGCCGGGCCGCCGGATTCGGGACCAGGAGATCCAAAATCTTCGATTACGGATCAGAAATGCCGCGCCGGTAGGCCGTGGGCGTTGCGTGCATGGTGCGGTGAAAGAGGCGGCTGAAGTAGTAGGGGTCGCGGCAGCCTACCGCATCGGCCACCTGTTTCATGGGCAGGCTGGTCTCGGCCAGCAGCAGGGCGGCCTTGGCCATGCGCTGCTGGATCACGTACTGCATCGGGCTGGCCCCCAAGAGGCGATGGCATAGGCGGGTCAGGTTACGCGGGCTGGTGCGGGCCTGGCGAGCCAAGTCGCCCAGGGCCATGGATCGGTTCAGGTGTTCCTGGATGTAGCGCTGCACCCCCTGGATCACTTCCAGTTCCAGGCCGCTTGGGCGGTGGCGGGGGCCGGAGCCCCGCGCGGCCGCGGGGCGGCTCACGCGGTCGCGGATCAGCCCCAGCACGCCCCACAACAGACAGTCCGCCAAAGCCTGACTGGCCGAGGTGCGCGCGGCGTGGGCAATCACCAGCTCGAAGAAGCGGTCGCGCAGGACGGGGTCCACGCCCAGTTTCACCACCAAGCCCCCGTAGCGGCGCAACTCGGTGACGAACCCGGCCGCGGCCGGACCGGCGAAATGCGCCCACACGATCTCCCAGGGCTCGTGGGGATCTGAGCCATACTCATGCGCGACCCCCCGGGGGAACACCAGAAGATCCCCGCCACCCGCCCCCACCGCCTGCGGCCCAGCCTTGGCAAAGCCCCGCCCAGCCAACACCCAGATGACCAGATTGTCTGACGGGTGGCCCCGCTTCATGAAGTGGGCGGGCATCTGGCTGAAATGCCCAGAACTCGCGATATGCAGCGGTGTTGCGGCCATGGGCGCAGGCTCCGGGGCGGCCCGCCGGGGGCCTGAGGCATCTCCCACCCGGCTTGCGGGGGTGTCTATTTTATCCATCAGATTGACAGCCCTGTCCATTCCATCCGACAGGGCAGGAGATAAGGTAAAGCGTAACCTTTGGCCTGTGGGGGATCGCCCGCAAGGTCAGTCCTCAGGAGACGCGCCCATGATGCAGGCAACCCAACAGGCTGGCTTGGTCAGCCCGGAACAGGTGACGGCGTTTGAGCGCGATGGCTATCTGATCGTTCCCCAGCTTTTCACGGCCCAGCAGGTGGCTGCCATCCGGGCCCGCTTCGAGGTCCTGGCTCAGGCCGCCCAGCCGATCCCCGGACACTGGGAACCCGACCCCCGGAATGCCCCCCGGAATGCCCCCCGGAATAACTCTGGTCCCGCCGCCGGCTATGACCCTCTGAAGCGCTATCCCCGGGTGATGCATCCGCACCGCTTCGATGAACTGTCGCGGCGGATGCTGCTGCATTCGGGCGTGCACCAGGTGCTTAAGGCCCTGATGCACGAAGAACCCGTGGCCTGCCAGAGCATGTTCTACTACAAGCCGCCCGGCGCCCGCGGGCAGGCGCTGCACCAGGACAATTTCTATCTGGAGGTGCGGCCCCGGACCTGTTATGCCGCGTGGCTGGCGGTCGATCGGGCCCACCCCGGGAATGGAGGGCTGTATTTGGTGCCCGGCAGCCAGAACCTGGACATCCTGTGCCCCGAGGTGGCCAATGACCAGGCGAGTTGGACGACGCACCTGGTCAACCCGCCCAAGGGCATGAAAGCCGTCCCCGCCGAACTGCTTCCGGGGGATGTGCTGTTCTTCAACGGCAGTGTGATCCACGGCTCGGGGCCCAACCGGTCCCAGGAGGAGTGGCGGCGCTCGTGGATCTGTCACTACATGCCCGCCAGTACCACGCATGTGAGCAGGTCCTACTTTCCGATCTTCGACTTTCAGGGGCGGGCGATTGTCTATGAGGCCTCGGCCGGAGGCGGCCCCTGCGGGGAGGCAAAAAAGGTAAGCTCTTACGATCCGTATGGCGCGTGAGAGATTGCCGAAGGCAGATTTCAGATTGCAGATTCCGGGGGGAGGCAACGGACGAGGTTTCCTGATTCTTAAGCATCCAGTTTGAACGGGGAATTTTCATTACCCATATAGAGGACTTCCAAGTATGAACATGACCGACCGCGAGCGTTTCATCGCCACCATGCACTACCAGCCACGCGACCGGGCCCCGATCTGCGATTTCGGCTTCTGGCCCGAAACCATCGAGACCTGGTATGCCCAGGGCCTGCCCACGTGGGTCAAGAGGGGGTATGACGGCGCGACCACCAACCAGTTTTTCGGCATGGATGTGTTCAGCGGCGGCTCAGGAGGGAATGTGGGCCTGCTGCCGGCCTTTGAATCCAAGGTGCTGGAAGACCGCGGCGACCACGAAGTGATCCAGGATGGCAACGGGGTGACGCTCTTACGCAAGAAGACCATGGGCTCGATCCCCATGCATCTGGGGCACACGCTGACCGACCGGGCGAGCTGGGAAAAACACTTCAAGCCGCGGCTGGTGGCCGATGAGCCCCAGCGGCTGCCTAAGAACCTCGAGGAACGCCGCAAGGTCTGGAACGACCCCCACTGCCCCTACCCGCGCACCGCGTGGGGCGGCAGCCTGTACGGCTGGATCCGCGACTGGATGGGCATGGAGAATGTCTCCTACATCGTGTACGACGATCCGGCCCTGTTCGAGGAGATGGTGACCACGCTGGCCGATGTCACCGTGCACGTGCTGACGAAGCTGTTCGAGATGGGGGCCCATTTCGATGCCTGCTCGATGTGGGAGGACATGTGCTACCGGGCTGGCCCGCTTTTGAGCCCCGAACACTTCAAGAAGTACCTGGTGCCCCATTACAAACGCATCACGGGCCTGCTGCGGAAACACGGCTGCGATGTGGTGTACCTGGACTGCGATGGCTGCATCGACCAGCTTCTGCCCCTGTGGCTGGAGGCCGGGGTCAACTGCATGTTCCCCATCGAGGTGGGCACGTGGAATGCCGACCCCCGGAAATACCGTCAACAGTTCGGCAAGGATCTGCTCATGATCGGCGGCTTCGACAAGCACATCCTGGCGAAGTCGAAGCGTGATATTGAGAAGGAGGTCCACCGCCTGACCCCGCTGGTGGAAGAAGGGGGGTACATCCCCTTGTGCGACCACCGCGTGCCCCCGGATGTGCCGCTGGAAAACTACCTCTACTACCTGGAACTGGCCCGCAAGATCTGGGGCAAAGGGGTGAACCTGAAGCCCATGGGCCAGCTTGAGGCGAAGGCGGCGGTAGGAGGGATGGGGTAAGGATGGAATTGCAGATTCCAGATTGCAGCTTTTAGATCGCAGATTTCAGGCGGCGGGTGGTCTTGACCGACATCCCACACTCTGGCAGGTGGAGCGCCTGGGCCGCTGCGGTAACCCTTGCGGCCCCGTAGTCCGCGAGTGATCCCCCGAACCTGTTTGGATGGGAGGGAGGAGTGTTTCATCGCCGTCTCGGGCGGTGAGTGGGAATGAATGCACTCGATCGCCCCGTGTTGTGTTTGGCCTTCCAACCTTGGAGGATCAAGCCATGCAGGTACTGGCGCACCTCCTGGTACGACGATGATGAAGAAGATGGAAGTGGTCCCGAAAACCGCCGACCCGGTGAAGCTGCCCAAAGATTGCCGTCTGCACCAGTAGGACATCCCGATCCTGCGCGCCGCCGTCTGCACCAGTAGGACATCTCGATCCTGCGCGCCGCCGCGTGCGGCAAAGCGGCGGTGCTCTTGAGCGGCGACGTGCGGCGGAGCGAATCCTCCTTGACCCCCTGGCTCCGGCTCATCCGCAACCTGAGAGCTTCGCGGGAAACCGAACTCATGCGGGAATGCGACCTGGCGACGGCCTGCAAGTGGATCGGGAACTCCCCGGCCGTGGCGGCCAAGCACTAAGGGCGCGCTCAACAATAACCTGAACAGTTGATCTACCGGGGCGTAAGCGTGTAGTTCCAGTCTCCATGGAACGCGTGGGCGGTCAAGTGCAGGG
>JAJXSS010000310.1 GCA_021784455.1 Planctomycetota bacterium | reverse complement strand
TCAAACCACCGATTCCCACCACGATTGGCCGGTGGCGGGCAACGTCCTGAATCAGCAGTTCGAGGTCGATCAGATCAACCAGGTCTGGACGGCCGACATCACCTATATCCCCACGGACGAAGGCTGGCTGTACCTGGCGGTGGTGCTGGACCTGTGCAGCCGCAAGGTGGTGGGCTGGAGCATGGCCGAGCATCTGCGGGCCGATCTGACCTGTCAGGCTCTGGACATGGCCCTGGTCCGGCGGCGGCCGGCGGCGGGCCTGCTGCACCACAGCGACCGGGGTGTGCAGTACGCCTGTGCAGACTATCAGCAACTCCTGGCCACGGCCCGCCTCCGCTGCAGCATGAGTCGCACGGGCAACTGTTACGACAACGCTCCAACCGAGAGCTTCTTCGGAACGCTCAAGCAGGAACTGATCTACCGCAGCCACTTCGCCAGCCGGCAACAAGCCCGGCAGGCGATCTTCGAGTACATCGAGGTGTTCTACAACCGTCAGAGACGCCACTCGTCAATCGGCTATCTCAGCCCCGAACAGTTCGAGGCGAGCCTGAATTGACGTATACTTCCCGCGCACGCCATTCGTGGGCAAGGTCAATAGTCAGGCGCTATTGTTGAGTCTTCAATCTGAAATCCGCAATCTGAAATCCTGTATCCTGTCGCCCATGCCCTCGCAGAGCGCGCAACCTGTTGCGTTGTCGGTACCGCCCGGCTGGCGGTCGCTGGCGGCCCACTTCGTGCCGCTGATCCTGTCGGCGGTGATGCTGGCCCTGGCGTTTCCGATGCCGGGGTGGTGGTGGTTGAGCTACCTCGCCTTGGTACCGATGGTGATCCTGGCATTGAAGTCGCAGCGGCCGCGCCGGCTGGTGTGGACGAGCTGGCTGGTGGGCGTGCTGTGGTGGCTGTGGATGGTGCGGTGGATCATCCCGATCACCTGGCCCGGGTATGTGTGCATGGCGCTGATTCTGGGGGCGTACTGGCCGGCGGCACTCGGGACGATGCGCATTTTGGACCGGGCCTGGCGACTGCCCATGACCCTCGCCTTGCCCCTGGCCTGGGTAAGCTGGGAACTGGTGCGCGGCCACATCATTGCAGGGGGGTTTGGATGGTTTACGCTGGCCCAGTCCCAGGCCCCGTGGCGCGTGGGCCAGAGCCCGTGGCTGATCGCCAGTGCGGCCCTGTTCGGGGAGCTGACGGTGAGCTTTACGGTGGCCATGACCAACGGGCTGATCGTGGATGCCCTGACCCGGCCGTGGTTCCGCCCGGTGACGGCCGGGCAGACGCGGTGGGGGCTCAGCCTGCCGGTGGTGCTGGCGGTGTGGGTGGTGACGGTGGCGGCCTTGTACGGCCTGGCTCCTTCCCGCCCTCCCGGAACCCCCGGAACCCCCGGACATTCCGCAAACTCCGGCTTGGAGTCGGGGAGGGTGCCGCTGGCGATCGTGCAGACCAACGTGCCTCAGGACAATAAGGACAACCCCACAGCGGCGAGCGATCGCCGCGACTGGGACAAGGCGCTGGGGCTGGTGGAGCAGGCCGGGCGCCAGCGGCCGCGGCCAGTGCTGGTGATCCTGCCGGAAACGGTGGCCCCGGCGCCTCTGGATGCGGATTCGATCCAGTATTACGAACCGAACAACCCGCAGCGGCTGTCGAGTGCCCAGGTAAACCGAGAGCTGGCCAGCCTGGCCTTGAAGCTGCACACGGCCATTCTGGTGGGGGCC
The DNA here is from genome assembly GCA_021784455.1 of Planctomycetota bacterium. Classification (GTDB taxonomy): domain Bacteria; phylum Planctomycetota; class Phycisphaerae; order Phycisphaerales; family Phycisphaeraceae; genus JAJXSS01. Next base: position 4,139 of record JAJXSS010000310.1, on the reverse strand, counting down.
CACGCGGCGGACTGGGAGCCCTACACGGGGGCCGATGGCCAGCGGTACATCCGGCCGGTGCACGAGTACAACTCGGTCTTCCTGTATCACGCCGATGGACGGCAGGATTCCAAGCGCTACGACAAGGTGCATCTGGTGCCGTTTGGGGAGTACATCCCCTACATCGAGAGTGTGCCGTGGCTCATGCAGGCGTTTCTCAAGTACCTGTCGCCGTACCCGTTCGACTACACGCTGACTCCCGGAAGCCAGTACACGGTGTTCAGCGTGCGTTGGCCCGCGGGTGGGATGGCGGCCACGAGCGGGACGGGCAAGGGGGGGGCCGTCCCGCCGTACAGCGGGAGGACTCACCCTGCCCCAGAGGTGGGCGGTGCCCACCCGGCCAGACTGCGGCTGGCCACGCCAATCTGTTTCGAGGATACGCTGCCGGAAGTCTGCCGGGACATGGTTTACGGGGGCGGGGGCCGGCGGCGGGCCGAACTGCTGGTGAACGTGACCAACGATGGGTGGTATCCCGGGACATATGAGCCCTGGCAGCATTTGCAACTGGCGACCTTGCGCTGTGCTGAGCTACACGTGCCCATGGTGCGATCGGTGAACACGGGGGTAAGCGCCTCGGTGGACAGCACCGGGCGGATTCAGGCCGAGTTGCCGACGAATGAGTGGGGTGTGCTTCCGGTGGAGGTCGGTGGGCCGGGGCCGGTCACGCCGTTTGGGCGCTGGGGGATGGCTCCGGTGTGGGGACTGGCGGGGCTGACGGGAGTGCTGACGGTGGCCGGGGTGATCCGGCTGAGGAGGGCCAGCGCCCGCAAGGCGGTGTAAGGTTGGCGTCGGGTCGAACCCGTGGCAGACGATGAAGACCGGATGAAGGAGCGTTCTATGGGCATGCACTGGCGAATGATCTTGGTATTGCTGATGAGCCTGGGATTGCTGGAGGCCGGGTGCGCGAGCACGTCCACGGGGGCGCCGGTTTTGAGCCCGCGGCAGGAGAGCCGTGAGGCCCTGGCCATGCTGGGCGACCTGAGGGCCAAGGCCATCGAACAGATTCTGGCCTCCAGCCGCAGCAAAGACCCATTCCAGCGGGCCAATGCCATCGAAGCGTCGCAGGCGCTGCCCCAGCGGGTGATTCCCTTTGTGCAACTGGGCATGGACGACCCCAACCCGGCGGTGCGGTTTGTGGCCCTGGCCACCATCGGCAAGCTCAAGCTGCGGGAAGTGGCCCCGGGGGCGCGCCGGCTGCTGAACGATCCGAACCCCTCGGTGCGGGCGGCGGCGATGTTCGCCCTGCGCAACTGCGGGCAGAAAGTGGATATCTCGCCGATGTCGGCGTTGCTGCTGGGCCAGGACCCCCACACCCGCAGCAACGTCGCCATGCTCATGGGCTGGATGGGGGACAAGAGCGCGGTGCCGCTGTTGAAAGACGCGGCCCGGGTGCCGATGCCCCTGGCCAGCGAGGTGGAGGCGGCCCTGGTGCGTCTGCAGATAGCCGAGGCCATTCTGCGGCTGGGCGACAATTCCGTGATCGATTCGGCGCGGGCCGCGTTGTACTCGCAGTTTGATGAGGTGCGGGTGTTGGCGGTGGGGATCATCGGCGAAATCGGGGACGAGCGATTTGCCTCGGCCTTGGTCCCGATGCTCAACGGCCCGCCGGTGGAGATCAGGGTGGCCGCGGCGGCGTCCCTGGCGGAACTGGGGCATCCGGATGGTCTGAAGGTGGTGCTGGGCGCCCTGGCGACCCCGATTTCGGCGGTACGGGCCCAGGCGGCGATGGCGCTGTCGCGATTTGCGGATGTGCAGGCCTCGCAGGCGCTGGGGAGGCTGCTGGATGATCCCTCGGAACAGGTGCGGCTGGCGGCGGCGGCGGCGATTGTCAAGGCCCTGAATCGGGCCCGCGGCCAGGCGGTGGGGGGTGAGGGGCGAGGCGGGCGGTGCCCACCATACCAGGCCCGCACGCCCGGCCTGGGACCCCAAAGGCAGGGGCGTGCCAGCGGGGAATCGACGATCCTGGCGGCGGAGGGCGGAGGATAAGGTTCGGCCCAAGTTGACAACCTTTTGCCCTGTCAGCCATAATGCACGGGCATCGGTTGGTCCACCGGTGCGGGAGTTCACCCCCCCTTGACCGTTCGTCCCCATCCCGATCCAGCTCCGCAAAGGAGACGGCCTTGAGCGTTCTAACCAAAGTCTTCGTCGTCCTGGTGACTGTCCTGGCGGTTGTCGGTGCCACCCTCATGATGGCCTATGTGGCCAATGTGAACACGTACAAGAATGCGTACCAGGACCAGAAGTCCGTAGTGGAGGCGTACCGCAAGACGGTGAACAGCAAGGAAGGCCAAATTCAGGCCATGAGCACCTCGCTGGCCACCATGCAGCAGCAACTGGCCCAGGTGACCCGGCAGAAGGATGCCGAAGTGCAGGCGGCGATCAAGGACCGCAACGCGGCCCAGGCCGACCTCACCGTGGCCAAGGCCCGGGAAGCGGAACTGGCCGCCTCGGTAACGACGATCGGGGACACGCTCAAGCAGAACGAGCAGATCGTCAAGGACACGCTGACGCAGCTTCAGAAGACGCGGGCCCAGATCGTGGATCTGCAGACGCAGAACATCGAGCTGGTTTCCCGCAACAACGACCTGGATGGCACCCGCCGTTCGCTGGAGAATGAGGCCCGCCGGCTCAAGGAATCGGTGGCCCAGGCCCAGAGCGAATACGACCAGTTGAAGGGCAAGTGGGACAAGGTCCCCGGAGACATCAAGCAGGCCATCGAGCCCGGCCAGGCCAGCGCCTCGGTCATGAAGATTCCCGCCCCGGCCCGGCTGCAGGGCCAGATCACCCGCGTCGAGCAGGTGGCGGGCGAGACCCTGGCCCAGGTGAACATCGGCGCGGCCGACAACGTGCAGCCGAACATGGTTTTTGTGATCCACCGCGGCGATAAGTTTTTGGGCAACCTGGTGATCCTCAAGACGGATGACCGGTCGGCCGTGGGGCAGGTTACGCTGGCTCAGAACGGCGTCAAAGCCGGGGACGCCGTGATGGGGACCGCCCAGTAAGCGTGCGTGGCACGGACGGGACGTCCCATCCCAGGCGTACCCGCAGGGCCGGAACCAGGACAAGCGGACGGATCCGTGCCGTCCAGGGGAGCCCAGGAGCTCGAGCGATGACGCAGATGAGTGATGCAAATCCCAAGGCGATGATGCCCAAACGCAGCAACATCTACACAGTTCTGGCCATGGTGGGCGCCCTGGCGCTGCTGGTGGGCATCATTTTCGTCGCCACCCGGAACATCCACCTGACCGGGGTCGGCAACCCCTTTGCGGTGGTCTCGGCCGACCAGGTGCCGGTTTCCAAGTAGGGCGGCGGGTCGGAAACGACCAGATCTCGGCCTCCCTGCGCGGGGGAGCGTGGGGGGCGCAAGGGGCTTTTACGGCTGGAGGGGCAGACGAGCGGAGCCGGGTCGGGAGCGGGGCTCGCGGCGCGGTGCCACGCGGCGGGTGGATGTGGTACCATCCCTGACCTGCGGCCCGCGTCGGGCACCAGCGGCACGGCTCACCGGCGCCGCACGGGCGGGCAGCAGACCGCCGGGCCACGGTTGGACCCAGGGGTTCGTCACTTGATCTTCGATAAATTTCTCACCCTGTTTACCATGGACCTGGGGATCGACCTAGGTACCTGTAATACCCTGGTCTGTGTGCGCGGGGAAGGGATCGTGCTCAACGAGCCCTCGGTGGTGGCGGTCAAGAAGGGCACCGACCAGGTGCTGCCCCTGCGCGACGGATCGTATGCGGTGGGCTGGGTGGCTAAGGAGATGCTGGGCAAGACCCCCGGATCGATCACGGCCGTGCGGCCGCTGAAGGACGGCGTGATCAGCGACTTCAAGGTCACCGAGGCGATGCTGTCGTACTTCATCCGCAAGGTGACGGGCAAACGGCCGTTCATTTCCCCGCGGGTGGTCATTGCCGTGCCCAGCGGGATTACGGCGGTGGAAAAGCGGGCGGTGCTGGATTCGGCGGAACGGGCCGGGGCCCGCCGCGTGTTTCTGGTGGAAGAGCCCCTGGCCGCGGCCATCGGGGCGGGGCTGCCCGTGGTGGAGGCTACGGCGAGCATGATCGTGGATATCGGGGGCGGCACGACCGAGGTGGCGATCATGT
>JAJXSS010000309.1 GCA_021784455.1 Planctomycetota bacterium | reverse complement strand
ATGCTTCCAGCGATACGGCCGCCGGTATTACTCCTCCGGCCACCACCGAAGAACCGGAGGAACCCGCTCCTTCAGCCCCCCCACCTGCGCCGCAGCCCGGCCCACCCAAGCCTGTCCCGGTGGTCTTTGCCCCGATCGCCGCGGCCGCCGCGGCGGGCGCTGCGGAATCCCCATCCGTGGCCCCCGCAGCCCCCCAGTCCGCTTCGCCCGTGGGCCGCCCCATTGCCCTGGGGCCGTTATCCGCACACCGGCCCATGGCCCGGCCCATGCCCTTGAGCGACCAGCCCCCCCTTTCGGCCGCCCGGCACACGCCCCCGGCGGCCCCCGCCCCAGCCTATTTGTCGCTGCTGATCATCGCCTGGGGCATCGTCGCCCTCGCGGGGCTGAGCCTGGTCGTCGCGGTCTTTAGCTGCTTTTTCCTGCTGGCTCGCGGCGGGACCCAAGGGTCGCACATCCTGGCCATTCTGGTGTTCGGCATTCTCGGCAGTGCAATCCTGACGGCCGTTGGCCTGGGGCTGATGGCCCTGCGCGACATCGCCCGCAACAGCTACCGGTAAGAGGAGAGTTCAAACACAGAGTGCAAAGCTCAAAGTGCCCAGTCCTGGAATGGCGGGCACCCGTGCTGGCGGTGGCACGTCGGAGGCGGGAGGCGGCGTTGCCGCAAGCACCGCAAGTGGACAGGAACTGTCAGCTTTGAACTTTGCACTTTGGATTCTGCACTTCATTCCCCGGCCGTCGCCGCTGCAGGAAGGCCAGAGTCTGGTAAAGCATCTCGACCCGGGGCATGGTCTGGCCATGACGGGCCGCGCGGGCCAGAGGATTGGCGAAGATCGCCTGGAGTTCCATGGGTCGGCCAGAATCGAAATCGATCTTCATGCTGGTGCGGTAGGGTGTCATGCGCGCCGTGCGGTCCATTTGCAAGCGGATGAATTCCGGGGGGATCGTGTGGCCGCACGCCCCGGCCCCGGCCACCACCTCCTCCATCAGGGCCGCGACCAGGGCTCGGCTGTCGGTATCGGCCATCAAGGCGGCGGTAGTGGCATCCAGGGCCACGGACAGGCCGTTGTAGGGGATGTTCCAGACCAGCTTCTTCCAGCGCATCAGGCCCAGATCGTTCACGGGCTCCACCTTGATCCCGGCCCGGGCGAAATCGGTGGCAATTTGCCGCAGGCGCTCGGTGATGCCCCGCGGCCGGTCGGCCGGGTCGTATTCGGCAATGGCGATGTCCCCGTAATCCAGATGCCGGATGTGACCCGGCCCCACCTTGTTGGAGCACAGGAAACACACCCCCCCCACAATGGCCTGCGAGGGCACGATCCGGGCCAGGTCATCCTCGACGCCCAGACCATTTTGCAGAAGCAGCACACATCCCCCCGGCCGGACCAGTTTCGGCAAAATCTGGCCCAGCACCGCGTTCTGCGTGGTCTTAAGCGCCACCACCACCACCTCGCATGGCGGCATGGCCCCCGGATCGTTCCAGGCATGGACCTTGGGAAGTTGGAAGTTCCCCGTCGGTGATTCGACGGTCAGGCCGTGTTCCTTCACGTGCTCGTAATCACTGTGCAGCAGGAAATGGGTTTCGATGCCGGCCCGGGCCAAGAGGCCCCCGTAGTACCCGCCCATGGCGCCGACCCCGATGATGGCGTAACGCCGACTGGCCATAGCCGCAGCATACCGAAGCTGGCGCATCCCTACGAGCGGCAGGGAGCTCGCCGCTTTGTTAAAGTCTGGGACATGCCCCCCGCCGCCCCACCCATCCTGGGCCTGATTGCCGGCTCGGGCCGCCTGCCGGTGGCCACGGCCCGGGGCATGCGCGCCGCCGGCTGCCGGGTGGTGTGTGTGGGCCTGCGCGATCAGTTCGTCCCGGAATTGCCGGCATTGTGCGACGAATTCGCGGTGGCGGGCATCACCCGACTGGGCCGCTGGATCCGTCTCTTGAAACGCTGGGGGGCCCATCAGGCCATCATGGTGGGCAAGGTGCAAAAGACGCGCATGTACGACCCCTGGCGGCTCTTTCGCGACCTGCCCGACTGGCGGGCCGCGCGCCTGTGGTATGTTAAGCTGCGGCACGACAAACGCAGTGACCACCTGCTTTCGGCCGTGGCCGATGAACTGGCCGCCAGCGGAGTAGAGCTCATCGACAGCACCACCTACATCCCCCAGTTCCTGGCCGGCAGCGGGGTCTTGACCCGGCGGGCGCCTTCGGCCGAGCAGCGGGCCGACATCGATTTTGCCCTGCCCATCCTGCGCCGGATGGGGGAACTGGACATCGGCCAGGCCCTGGCCGTCAAGGAACGCGAGGTCATCGCGGTGGAGGCCATCGAAGGCACCGATGCCATGATCCACCGGGCCGGTGAACTGTGCCGGACCGGGGGCTGGGTGCTGCTCAAGGCCGCCAAGCCGCAGCAGGATATGCGCTTCGATGTGCCCACGCTGGGTGCGCCCACCATCGCCGCCCTGAAAGAAGCGCGGGCCAGTTGCGTGGCCGTGGAAACCGGCCGAGTCATCCTGCTGGACAAGCCCCAGTTGCTGGCCGCGGCCGATGCGGCGGGCATCTGCGTGGTGGGCGTGGAATTGGGGCGAAGCCAGAAGTAGAAAGGAAAAAGTCGAAAGCAGAAAACTGGATCGCGGCCGACGGCTTTACATTTTGCTTCCTACGTTTTACTTTTTACTTTGTCGTTTCATCCGTACCCCTACCTGGAGCCCCCCATGGCCACCGCCCCCATTCGCGTAACGGTCTGGCATGAGTTCCGCCACGAAAAGAAGAGCGAGAAAGTCCTGGCCACCTATCCCAAGGGCATGCACGAGGCTATTGCCGAAGGCCTCCGGGACAGCCTGGGGGCCCAGGCCAGCGTGCGCACGGCCACGCTGGATGAGCCTTGCCACGGCCTGACCGATGAGGTGCTGGCCAACACCGATGTGATGACGTGGTGGGGCCATACCGCCCACGGGGAGGTGCAGGATGCCATCGTGGACAAGGTCCACAAGCGCGTGCTGGAGGGTATGGGCCTGATCGTGCTGCACTCGGGCCACTACTCCAAGATCTTCCGCAAGCTCATGGGCACGGGCTGCGGCCTGAAGTGGCGCGAGGTGGGCGAGCTGGAGCGACTCTGGTGCGTCAACCCCGGCCACCCCATCGCCGACGGCCTGCCCGAGCATTTCGAACTGCCCAGCGAAGAAATGTACGGCGAGCTGTTCGACATCCCCCAGCCCGATGAACTGGTCTTTCTGGGCTGGTTCGAGGGCGGGGAGGTCTTCCGCTCCGGCTGCTGCTGGACGCGGGGCAAGGGCAAGGTGTTCTACTTCCAGCCCGGGCACGAAACCTACCCGCAGTATTTCAACCCCACCATCCGCAAGGTGATCGCCAACGCCGTTCAGTACGTGGCCCCGCGGGCCGGCAGCCCGTACAGCCTGGCGGCCCCCAATACGAAACCGCTGTCGCCGATCACCCCCAGGAAGTAGCGCCGGCCCGGAGCGCCTCCCTAAAGTCTCGAGCCTCACGCCGCGCATTACGCGGGGCGGGGTGTCGCTGCGCGCCAAGACGCCAGGACCGGGCCAGGCGTTCCTCTCTGGGGGGACCCACCTTTCGACCGCCCTGTGGATATTTCTTGGCCGGCCCAAATCCCGGCCTACAATCCCGCCGTACTGGCCGGGGCAAAGGCACGGGAACCTGTCCTCAGGGGATCTCTTGGTGCAACCATCTGCTCTAGCCCAACTCGATTGCCTGCAGCCGATTCCCCCGGTGGAAGACCGTCCCGCAACAGCGACACCCTTCAACCCTGGGAGACCATCATGCTGCGTTACTTTGGCTCGACGTTCCTGATTCTGACCGCCCTGGCAATGACCGCCCGCGCCGATGAGGTCCAGCTCACCGATGGCTCGAAGATCGTCGGCCAGGTCGAACAACTGGCCGATGGCAAGGTCAAGATCAAGACCGACTTCGCCGGCGACCTGATCATCGATGCCGCCAAGGTCAAGGGCATCAGCACGACCCAACCCATGGCCGTGCAGGTGCAAAGCGGCGAGCGCTACATCGGGAATCTGAAGGTCTCGCCCGCCGGTCAACAGCAGGTGGTCCGGGCCCAGGCGGCCACCCAGCCGGTGAGCGTCGGCCAGATCACGGCCGTCTGGCCCCCCGACCAGCCCAGCCCCCAGGAGGCCGCCCTGCAGGCCAAGCTCCATGCCAAGCACTGGAGTTTCCACCTCGAGGCCGGGCTGGATGGCCAGACTGGCAACAGCGAACTGGTGAACCTCAACGCCCAGGGCCACGCCACCTACAAGGCCGATGAAGACAGCCTGCGGTTCTATTTTCTGACCCGCTACTCGCGCAGCAACGGGGTCACCAGCGCCCAGCAGGAACTGGGTGGCATCGACTTCGAGCACGATTTCAACCCCCGCCTCTTCGCCTTCGGAAACCTTGAACTGGAAAACAACCGCGTCAGCGGCCTGGCCCTGCGCACCACCCTCGTGGGCGGCCCGGGCTACTACCTCGTCCGCGATCCCGACCTCTCCTTCAAGGTGCGCGGCGGCCTGGGCTTCGAACACGACAGCTACTACGGCGGAACCCCCGCCCGCGATAACGCCGCCGCCCAGCTCGGCGAATTCCTCACTTGGAAACCCACCTCCTGGCTCACCTTCGAGCACAGCATTGTCTACTCCCCCACCTTCCATCAGGCCGGGGACTACCGCGTGGTCATGGTAAACGGTCTGATCGTGCCCCTGACCTCCGACAAGGTCTGGAACCTGCACGTCGGCATGCGCAACGAGTACGTGGGCGAACCGCCCCCGCCCTATAAGAGGCTCGATACCTTCTACTTCCTGAACGTCGGCGTAGATTTCCAACCCCCCCCCGGAAATCCCGGATTTCCCGCAAACGCAGGACTCACCGGGACTGCAGAAATCGAAGAGCGCGGGTTCCGCGGCCCCTGTCTGGGGCTTCTGCGGTTTCTGCGCTTCCTGCGCTGCCTGCGTTTTACCCGGTTCCGGGCCGGCTCGGCTGGGCCCGTCGCGGCACCAGCGGCCAGAGGCCCCCCCCCAGGCACAGGGCCATCAGGGGCCCCACGCCCAGAGCCACCCCCAGCATCACCTGCCCGATCGTCCCCCCCAGCCATTGCCCCACCAGGGCGCACAACGGGCCGCCGGCAAAGCCCGAGCCGATCAGGGCCTCGTGCGCCCCGCCGGCATCCACCGAGGCATTGCCGACCACCATGGCGTAGTAAAGGGCCGCGTAATACGCCACCCCGGCCGCCAGCCCGAACAGCAGTTCCCCGCCCAGCACCAGCCCGATGCCGCCCCCGGAACCGCCCCCGGAATTAACCCCGGAACTAACCCCGGAACCTCCGCCCCAACTGCCCCCGGCCAGGACCATCAGGAAACCCACCGGCAGGGCCACGGCCGCCAGAGCCAGCAAGTCGCGCCGCCCGTGCCAGCGCGGGGTCAGCAGCATGCACAGAAAGGCCACCGGCCGGCCCGAATCCAGCACGCTGGCCAGCATGGTGGCCGCGATCACCCCGTAGCCCAGGCGCGTGAAAATCCCCGGCAAAAGCGGCGTGAGCACGAAGCTCAGGGCATAGCTGGCGATCATGGACCAGCGGCTGGACAGCATCAGCCCGCGCAGGGTGCGGGCCTGGAGCGGCGTGGGCCGGTCGGGGTGGTCGTGCGCCTGGTGCGTGGGCTCGGCCGGTTGGGACAGTATCAGCCCCCCCCCCACCACCGCCACCACCGCCGGTACCAGGAACAACCGGAACCCCAGGCTCTGGATCAACCACCCGGCGATCAGCAAGCCCACCGGCAGCGCGGTGCTCCAGGCCATGTTGTAATAGCCCACGATGCGCTGGGTCTGGCTGGGGCTGTAACCGGC